>NZ_JBEOWS010000459.1:0-6402 GCF_040296125.1 Streptomyces sp. NPDC002265
AATCCGCGGTCTCCCGGGCTCTGGCAGCCGTACGGCCGTGGGGCACCGGCCAGGCACCGGTCTTCCGCCGCCCCTACATGGAACCGGACTAGCCAAGGCCCACGAGGTGGCACGAAAAGTGCAGAACGAGCGGAGCCGCGCACCGTGCGATTCGGGCCCGCAAGGAGCGGCCGCCCCGGCTGCACGACGCCGTAGATGCGACCACCGGTGCGTCGGACCGTCTCCCCACCTCCGAAGTGCAGTCACGGCCCGGCTCCGCGACCCTGGAGATCGGGGGCAGTGCCGGGAGGAGCACCGATGCACTGGGAAACCATCCTCAAGGACGCCGACCCCGCGGTGCCACCGCGTCTCGGCGACTACGACCGGACCCGTTCGGCCTTCACGTGGTCGCAGGCACGCAGTGAGCTGGCCGGGCTCCCCGGTGGCGGCCTCAACATGGCTCACGAGGCGGTCGATCGGCACGCGGCTTCGGGCAACGCGGACAAGGCCGCGCTGAGGTGCGTGGCCCGGGACGACTCCGTCGCCATCGTCACGTACGCCGAACTGGCCCGCCGTACCGCCCGGTTCGCGAACGTCCTCAGATCGCTCGGCGTCGGCCACGGGGACCGGGTGTTCACACTGCTCGGCCGCTGCCCCGAGCTGTACACGACGGTCCTGGGCACGCTGAAGAACACCAGTGTCCTGTGTCCGCTCTTCTCGGCGTTCGGCCCCGACCCGGTCGAGCAACGGCTGCGTCTCGGTGACGCGCGCGTCCTGGTCACCACCGCGGACCTCTACCGGCGCAAGGTCGCCGAGCGCCGGGCGTCGCTGCCCGGCTTGGGGCACGTCCTGATCGTCGGCCCCGGCGCCGCCGAGCTGCCCGGCACCGCTTCCTTCGACGGCCTGATGTCCATCGTCCCCGATGTCTTCGCCATTCCGCCGACGTCCCCCGACGACATGGCCCTGCTGCACTTCACCAGCGGAACCACCGGCACGCCCAAGGGCGCGGTCCACGTCCACGAGGCCGTCGTCGCCCACTACGCCACCGCCGCCTACGCCCTCGACCTGCACCCCGAGGACGTGTACTGGTGCACCGCCGACCCCGGCTGGGTCACCGGCATGTCGTACGGCGTCATCGCCCCGCTCGTCCACGGTGTGACTGCGGTCGTCGACGAGGGCGACTACGACGCCCGGCGCTGGTACCGGATCCTCGGCGAACAACGCGTCTCCGTCTGGTACACCGCTCCGACGGCCCTGCGCATGCTGATGCGCGCCACACCGCGCCAGGGCCCCTACGACCTGCCGCGCTCACACGACCTCTCGGCCCTCCGCTTCATCGCCTCCGTCGGCGAGCCCCTCAACCCGGAGGCTGTCGTGTGGGGCAGGGACGTGCTGAGCCTGCCGGTGCACGACAACTGGTGGCAGACGGAGACCGGCTGCATCATGATCGCGAACTTCGCGGCCTGCGAGATCCGGCCCGGCTCGATGGGACGGCCCCTGCCGGGCGTCGAGGCGACCGTGCTGCAGCAGGGCGAGGACGGCAGGGCCCTGGTCGTCGACGGCAGGGTCACGCAAGTGCGCACCCCCGGCGTCGAGGGCGAGCTGGCGCTGCGGCCGGGATGGCCGTCGATGTTCCGCGGCTATCTGCACGACGAGGAGCGCTACGAAGCGGCGTTCGCGGACGGCTGGTATCTGACCGGCGATCTGGTGCGCCGGGACGCCGACGGCTGGTACTGGTTCGTGGGACGCGCCGACGACGTGATCAAGTCGGCGGGGCATCTCATCGGCCCGTTCGAGGTGGAGAGCGCACTGATGGAACACCCATCGGTGGCCGAGGCCGGGGTGATCGGACGGCCGGACCCGGTCGCCGGGAACGTCGTCAAGGCATTCGTGTCTTTGCGCCCGGGGGTGGAGCCGACCCCGGACCTGGAGCGGGAACTGCTCGGCTTCGGCCGCAGCAAGCTGGGACCCGCCGTCGCTCCCCGCGAGATCGCCTTCGACCAGCACCTGCCCAAGACCCGCAGCGGCAAGGTGATGCGCCGGCTGCTGCGCGCACGCGAACTCGGCCTGCCCACCGGCGACCTGTCCACGTTGGAGGGATCAGCATGACCCCGGCCCGCCCCAGCAGTACCCGCAAGTCCCCGTCGCCCCGGAAGGACGCCAGGAAGACCACGAAGGCCGCGCCCGGTGCGGACGAGCACCGCGTCGACCTGCTGGAGGCGATGCTGCGCATCCGGCGCTTCGAGGAGCGGTGCGTCGAGCTGTACAGCGCCACGAAGATCCGCGGCTTCGTCCACCTCTACATCGGCGAGGAGGCCGTCGCCGTCGGCGTCAACGAGGCGCTGACCCCCGAGGACGCCATCGTCGCCACCTACCGCGAGCACGGCCATGCCCTGGCCCGCGGCATCACGGCCGAGGCGGTCATGGCCGAGATGTACGGCAGGACGACCGGATGCAGCGGCGGCCGGGGCGGGTCCATGCACCTGTTCGACGCGGGTCGGCGCTTCTACGGCGGCAACGCCATCGTCGCCGGCGGACTCCCCCTGGCCGCCGGCCTCGCGCTCGCCGACCGCATGCGCGGACAGAACGGTGTCACCTGCTGCTTCTTCGGCGACGGGGCCTTCGCCGAGGGCGAGTTCCACGAGACGGCGAACCTCGCGGCCCTGTGGAACCTGCCTCTGTTGTTCGTATGCGAGAACAATCTCTACGCCATGGGCACGGCTCTGGGGCGGCACCAGGCACAGACGGACCTGGCGATGCGCGCCACCTCCTACGGCATGGTCGCCTGGTCCGTGGACGGCATGGACGTCGAGGCCGTGGAACAGGCGGCCCAACGGGCCGTCGAGGGCATCCGGACCGGCACCGGCCCGCACTTCCTGGAACTGCGCACCTACCGCTTCCGCGCGCACTCGATGTACGACCCCGACCGCTACCGCGACAAGGCAGAGATCGAACGGTGGAAGTCCCGCGACCCGATCACCGTGCTCATGGACCGCATGCGCGAGAGCGGTGCGCCGGTCGACAAGGACGCCGCCCGGATCGAGCGGCGGATCGCGGCAGAGATCGACGACGCTGTCGAAGCTGCCGAGCAGGCGCCGGAGGAGCCGGTGGAGAATTTGCTCCGGCACGTCACCAGCGCACCGGCGCAGGCGGTGATCTGACCATGGGCGCCGAAACCGCGGCCGGGACGACGTACCGGGAGGCCATGCGCGAGGCGCTGCGGGAGGCGCTGCGCTCGGACGACCGTGTCTTCCTCATGGGCGAGGACGTGGGCCGCTACGGCGGCTGCTTCGGCGTCAGCCTCGGCCTGCTGGAGGAGTTCGGCCCCGAACGCGTCCGTGACACCCCGCTGTCGGAGTCGGCGTTCGTGGGCGCCGGGATCGGCGCGGCCCTGGCCGGGATGCGGCCGATCGTCGAGATCATGACCGTCAACTTCAGCCTGCTCGCCCTCGACCAGATCCTCAACAACGCCGCCACCCTGCTGCACATGTCGGGCGGTCAGCTCGCCGTACCGCTGGTCATCCGCATGACCACGGGTGCCGGTCGGCAGCTCGCGGCACAGCACTCGCACAGCCTGGAGGGCTGGTACGCGCATATCCCCGGCATCCGCGTCCTCGCCCCCGCCACCCTGCAGGACGCCCGCCACATGCTGGCCCCGGCGCTCGCCGACCCCGACCCGGTACTGATCTTCGAGCACGGCAGCCTCTACAACGTGTCGGGCGAACTCCCGCCGTCCGCGGAACCGGTGGACCTGGATCACGCGGTGATCCTCCGCTCCGGCACCGACATCTCCCTGATCACCTACGGGGGTTCGCTGTCCAAGGCCCTCACGGCGGCCGACGAGCTGGCCACCGGTGGCATCAGCGCCGAAGTGATCGACCTGCGCACGCTCCGTCCCCTCGACGTCAAGGCTGTCACGGCCTCCGTGGCCCGCACGCACCGCGCGGTGGTCGTCGACGAGGCATGGCGGACGGGAAGCCTGGCCGCCGAGGTGTCCGCCCGTATCGCGGAGGACGCGTTCTACGAACTGGACGCTCCCGTCGAGCGGGTGTGCAGTGCCGAGGTTCCTATGCCGTACGCCCGGCACCTGGAGCAAGCCGCTCTGCCGCAGTCGGCCGACATCGTCGCGGCGGCCCACCGGGCGGTGGGCTGACCATGGCCGAGTTCACCATGCCGTCCCTCGGCGCCGACATGGACGAGGGCACCCTGCTGGAATGGCTCGTGCGACCGGGTGACCCCGTCCGCAAGGGCGATCCGGTCGCGGTCGTCGAGACCGCGAAATCGACGATCGAGGTGGAGTGCTTCGAGACCGGGACCATGGCGGAGTTGCTGGTCGAGCCGGGCGCGACGGTGCCGGTGGGCACACCGCTCGCGGTGATCGGGGCGGCGGTGAAGGAGGGCGTTGGCAAACCTGGGAAGCGAACGGCTCGCCGTGCCCCGAAGAAGGACGAGCCCGCCGAACCGGCACCGGCTGCGCCACCTCCCTTGCCTCCGCCGCCTCGTCCCGCTTCGCCCGCAGCCGAGCCCGTGCTCGCGCCTCCGGTCCCGGCCCCCGCACCCGCACCCGCACCCGCACCCGCACCCGCACCCGCACCCGCACCCGCACCCGACACGGTCCTGCAATCCGGCCACATCGAAGCGGGTCCCCTGATCAGACACCTCGCGGAGCACAGTGGCGTCGATCTGGAGACACTGCGCGGCACCGGACCGGGAGGTCGCGTCACCCGGACCGACGTAGAGAGGGCGGCAGGCGCCCGTTCCACCGCTCGGCCGCCGCGCGCGCGGGCCACCCCGTTCGCCCGGCGGCTCGCCTCGGAACTCGGCGTCGACCTGAGCACGGTGGCGGGCACGGGCAAGGATTCGGCTGTCCGTGCAGCGGACGTGCGGCAGGCCGCGGCCGGTGCGGCCGCACCGGCCGCGCCCACGGACGCACGTCCCGCCGCTGAACGCCAGGCCGCCGCGCCGCCGTCCGACGACCGGGCAGCGACCATGCGCCGAGCGATCGCCGGCCTCATGAGCCGCGCCAACCGGGACATTCCCCACTACTACCTCTCCACGACCGTGGACATGACCGCCTCGATGAACTGGCTGCACGAACACAACCGGCGCACCCCGGTCGGCGAACGGCTCCTGCCGACGGCCCTCATGCTCAAGGCGGCGGCGCTGGCCGCGCGGGAAGTCCCCGAGCTCAACGGTTCCTGGACCGACGACCGCTTCACGGCCGGCGAGGGGGTGCACCTCGGCGTGGCGCTGTCCCTGCACGGTGGAGGACTCGTCGCCCCCACGTTGCGCGACGCCGACGCTCTCCCGCTCCCGCAACTGATGGCCACCCTGAAGGACCTGGTCACCCGGGCACGCACGGGCAGACTGCGCGGTTCCGAGATGTCCGACGCCACGATCACCGTCACCAGCCTCGGCGATCAGGGGGTCGAAGCCGTCTTCGGCGTGATCCATCCCCCGCAGGTGGCCCTGGTCGGCTTCGGCCGGGTCGTCGACCGGCCATGGGCCGTCGACGGCCTGCTCGGCGTACGTCCTGTGGTCACGGCGACCCTCTCCGCCGACCACCGCGCGACGGACGGTGCGGTCGGCGCCCGCTACCTCACGGCCCTCACCCGACTCCTGCAGAAACCGGAGCAGTTGTGAACTTGACTTCCTCCCCCTCCTGAAGGAGGGGGATTCCTACGGCTCGCGCCGTAGGGGTTTCTGCTTCATCGCCGACTGCCCGCCCGGAGTACTCCGTTGAGGTCTTACACCAGCTCCACAGACAGACGCCGTCAGCCCGACGGCCAGAATGTTCTTCGCCACGTTCACGTCCCGATCGTGGGTCGCCCCACAGCCACACGTCCACGCGCGGACGTCCAGCGGCATCCTGTCCTGCAGGGTGCCGCATGCGGAGCACAGCTTGGAGGACGGGAACCAGCGGTCGATCACGATCACTTCGCGGCCGTACCACCGGGCCTTGTACTCCAGCATGCCCCGAAACTCCGACCACGCCGCATCGCCGATGGCACGGGCCAGGTGGCCGTTCTTCACCATGTTCCGCACCGCGAGATCCTCGATCACGATCGTTTGATTTTCACGAACGAGCCGAGTGGTGAGCTTGTGCAGGTGATCACGCCTGCGGTCGGTGATCCGGGCGTAGACCTTGGCGACCTTCCGGCGGGCCTTGTCCCGGTTCGCTCCGTCACCCAGAGCCTTGCGGGCAAGCTGTCGCTGGGCCTGGGCGAGACGGGCGCGGTCACGGCGTTCATGCCAGGGGTTGAAAACCTTCTCGCCGGTCGAGAGGGTCAGCAAATGCTCCAGCCCGACGTCGATGCCGACGGCCGCGTCGGTGGCAGGCAGCGGTTGCACGGACGGGTCCTCGCACAGCAGGGACACGTACCAGCGTCCGGCCGCGTCCTGCGACACGGTCACCGTGGACGG
>NZ_JBEOWS010000460.1:0-6396 GCF_040296125.1 Streptomyces sp. NPDC002265
CTGCAAACCAACCCGACTTAAAAAACTCAACCAAAAATTTGTATAAACCCCCCCACCATACCCCCCCACAAAAACACGCTCGCCCCCGCCGGGATGGTCCCGGCGGAGCCTCGCGAAAAGGGGTGTGGCCGTGTGTCAGCCGTGAAGGGCGGTCGCCTACGCGGCGAAAGGCTCCATGAGGCTTCAGCCGAACGATCGTCCTCATGGGCGAGAGGTGAGGCCCGGGGACACTGTCCACCCTCCACCGCCACACCCGTTGTAACCACCATCGCCGGATGTTCCCGCACCCCACGGACAACAGGTCAGGCCGCGGGTGCCGCGCACCGCACCCGTTGTCCCAGCCGCCACTGCAGGGGCAACTGCGCAACCACGCGGCACGCGGTGCTTTGGGCTACTCCATGTCCTGGTCGCGCAGCAGTCGGCGGCCAAGGTCGTCGGCCCATTCCTGGGCCCAGGCCATCAGCTCGTCGATCAGTTCAGGGGTTGCGCCGTACGCCTCGAGTTCTGCATCGTCGAGCCAGGCGACGGCGGTCAGACGGGTCTGGAGGGACTCCAGGTCGAAGCGCTCGCGGGCGTGGCGGCGGCCGAATTCCTCAAGATCGGCCGTAGACCAGCGACGCGAGGCGGCGAAAACGTCCAGAGCGTCGCGGGCCACGCCCCGCTCGGCCAGCGCACGGACCTTGGTGCCGATCACGTCTTCTTCGGCGAGCACGGGCCCGTAGGCGCTGGAGGCGGCCGGGCGGGTGAACACTTCCTTCAGGACGTCGACCTCGCACGTCTCCTGGGTTGCGGAGTGGGTGTCGGTGACGTTGAGGCGCGCAGAGAGCGGGGCGACTTCGATCACCTCGAGATGCCAGCCGCGTTCGGTGAGCCCGTCGGTGAGGGTGCGGACGATCTCGTCCATCGGTGCGGGGTTCTCGGTGGCGACGTCGAGGTCCTGGCTCGGGCGTGCGAGGAGTTCGTGAGCCTGGACGGCGTAGCCGCCGGTGATCACCAGGGGGTATGGGGAGCCGCTGGCCAGGACGTCCGCCAGAAGGCGAGCGTGCAGGTCGGGAAGTCTCACGCGGCCGCCGATCCGTGGTGGGGGCGCCGTCGCCGGGCCGGGGGCTGAGCCGCAGGCACATCGGCCAGAGCCCGCAGCTCTGGAAATCGGTCCTCCCACACACCGCGGACCGTGGTCGAGACCAAGGTCCGCAAGGTGGGCCACGACCGCAGAAGGATGTCCCGGTTCAAAAGAGCGCACAGGTCCTGGCGCATCCCCTCGGCCAGGACGATGCGGTACAGACTCATCCGCTGACGCTCGTTGGCGAGATCGAAGGCACGCAGCCCAGACCAGACCACGGTGACAGGTGGTTCCACGACCCCCTGTGCCGGCCCGTGCAACTCATCCAGCGAATCCGGCAGCCGTCGCCAAAACTTCTCCCGGTACAACTCCAGATCCGTGCCGCCGGAACCCGCTTTCTCGACGACATCAGCACCGGCAGGGGGCGGTGCGGGAACCGGGTACTGCGGTGTGGCGGGCATACCCTCAATTATGACGGCTCCCACCCGACGCGGGGCCGCAACAGCATGTACCAGATGTCCATGCCCTCGGTCCCCGACGGTGCGACGTCCTTGCGGCTGCCCTCTCGGCGTCCCGGGGTCACGTCTGGTGGCTCAAAACGGGCCTGGTCCGGGCAGGGCGAGACCCCCGCTTCGCCCCGGAGCGGCCCGAGTCGAGGTCGTCCGGGAACATGAACAAGCGTCACGTGGCGTCGCCCTGGCGCCGCCCCCCTGGCCCTGTAGGTGGGTTCGGCGAGCGGTGCTCTTTGCGCTCGTCGAGCCGGGGTACCCCGGGCCGTGTCTTTCGCGCGGGTGCCGGGGCTCTGGCGCCGGGGGCCGGTCGGTTGGTTCAGGAGGGCGATGCGGATGGCTCGTTCGACCCGGTTGGCGGTGTTTTCGTGTCCTGCGGCGGTCGGGTGGACCAGGTTGACGCGCTTGCCGATGGCAAGCGCATGACATGGACGCCGCCGCAGCCAATGCTGATCACCCCGCTTCGCGGTCCTCCGCGTCCTTCGAATCATACCGACGGGACTATCAGCGCGCGGTAGCGTCGGCCTCGGCCGGGCCTGTAGAGATGCGGGAGTGAGGGACATGGTGGCACGCAGACTCCTGGCGTTCGCCGACGCTCTGGTGCTTCTCGGTGCCGAGCCGCCGCGGCTGGCGGCGTTAGATCGGGCGCTCGGTGGGGCGTTGAATCTGGCGACCGCCGGGGTCAGCGGCACGGTGATCGGCATGGCCGACGCCAACGGACGCCTCCTCGGCCTCGGACGCGACGCGATCCGCGGCGTCGGCGCCCGTCTGGACCGTACCCAGGGGCGTGCGGAGCGGACCGATGTGCTGCGCGCGGCGCACACGGTCATCGTCGTGGTGGCCTTCTTCGAGGCGATGGAGGAGTTGGATCTTCCGTTCACCCTCGCCGAGGTGCGGTTGACCCGAGACGAGCAACTCGCCCTCGCCCGGACCGAATCGGGCTCGACCCCGCAGACGCCGGACCTGGTGTCGCTGCTGCTCGCCACGGACCTGCCCTGCCCGGCACCGCACATACCGGCCTCGGCGCTCACCGCGATGCTGCTCGCGAGGTACGCGGACTACGCCCGCAGGTTCTACGCCTTCCTCGAAGGCCTTGCTCTTTGGGAGCACATGGACGCGTTGCGGCGCCTTCGGGCCCATGCGGCTCTCATGGATGACCTGCCGCGCGCGGCACATGACCGGTACCAGAGCCTGTACGTCGAGCTCGCCAAGGAGGCTCCCGAATTCGGTTTCTGGGTCACACATGTGGCGCAGCAGGCGATCCACACAGACGTCGGCCGTGCCCTATCCGGGATCGAGACTCTCCTCACCCGCACCACCGAGGCGCTGCGCCCGCCGGTCGACGTGGCCTCCGCGCTGGCGCGCGCTCACCAGGCGGCGCTCGCTCACCCTGTGCTGGACGCCGCGTCGGCGCCGGACGGCATTAGGATTCCCACCCTTCAGGACCTCTACCTCGACCCGGACTTCCGCGTCAGTGCCGTTTCCGGGCAGGCCGCACCGGTCGACCACGAGTGGTGGGGGCGACTGCCTCTCCGCCGAGACCTCACCCGCTACCTGGCCGGGGCCCTCACCTCTCCTCAGCTCGCCGAGGCGCCCCTGCTGATCCTGGGCCAGCCCGGTGCCGGCAAATCCGTCCTCACCCGGGTGCTCGCCGCACGGCTCCCCTCCGTCGGTTTTCTCCCCGTGCGCGTGCCGCTGCGGGACGTCCGGGTGGAGGACGAACTGCAGGACCAGATCGAACAGGCGATCCGCGCCTCCACCGGCGAACGGGTCAGCTGGCCGGAACTGGTGCGCGCGGCAGGTGGCAGTACTCCTGCTCTGCTCCTGGACGGCTTCGACGAGTTGCTGCAGACGACCGGCGTCCACCAAACCAACTTCCTGGAGCGCGTGTCCCAGTTTCAGCGGCGTGAGGCGGATCAGGGGCGGCCCGTGCTGGCCTTGGTGACGAGCCGGACCTCCGTGGCCGACCGCGCCCGATACCCCACCGGCATGGTCGTCCTGCGCCTGGAGCCCTTCCGCGCCGAGCAGATCACGACCTGGCTGGCCGTGTGGAACGAGGCCAACATGGCCGGACTCTCGGCGCACGGCCGCGGCCCGCTCACTTGGCAGCACCTCGAACGGCACGCCGAACTCGCCTCTCAGCCTCTGCTGTTGACCATGCTCGCGCTGTACGACGCTGCCGAGGGTGCTCTGCGGCGCGCCGACGACGACTTCGACGTCACCGAGTTGTACGAGCAGCTGCTGTCCTCCTTCGCCCGGCGCGAGGTCGGCAAGACGACACTCCACGCCGTCTCCGACGAGGACACGGCCGCCCTTGTCGAGCAGGAACTGCAGCGCCTGTCGCTCGTGGCCTTCGCCCAGCTGAACCGGGGTCGCCAGTGGGTGTCGGCCGACGAACTCGAGCAGGACCTCACCGCCGTACTGGGCAGGCAGCCGGTGCGGCCACCGGGATTCCGCACCCCGCTCACCGCCGCCGAAACGGCGCTCGGCCGCTTCTTCTTCGTCCAGCGAGCCCAGTCAGTGCGGGACGGCCAGGTACTCGCCACCTACGAGTTCCTGCACGCGACCTTCGGCGAATATCTGGCCGTACGCCTCACCCTGCACCTGCTCACCGACCTGCTCGCACCCCGCCCCGCGCTCTCTCTCGGGGACACCCGCATCGACGACGACCTCGCCTACGCACTGCTTTCCTACACCTCCCTGGCATCCCGGCAGATGCTGCGCTTCGCGCGGTCGCTGACCGGCAGGCTGTCCATGGCGGAACGGCGCCGGCTGACTCGGACCCTCATCCAGGTTCTGACCCAGCACACGACGCGCACCGGTGACCAGCACCCGACCTACCGACCCGCCCTGCTGCGCACGACGACACGCCACGGCCTCTACGGTTCCAACCTCGTGCTCCTGACGGTGCTACTCACCGAGCGCTGCTCCGCCGCCGAGCTGTTCCCGGGCTCCGCGGACCCGCCGGGTGCCTGGCACCGGCACTGCCTGCTGTGGCGCTCGGCGATGAACGAGAGCCAATGGACGGACTTCGCTCTGTCCCTCGACGTGCATCACACGTGGGACGGCGAGGGTCGGGCCCTGGAGATATCGCTTCGCTCCGAGCCAGGCACCCCACCACAGCCCCTCGACATGAACTGGCACTTCCGCTACCCGCGAGGCAGCGGAGGCCCAGGCTGGTCACGGTCGTACTGGGACGAACTGTGGCACAAAACGGCCGTGTCCGGCGGAACCAATGACTCGGTGATGCGGCATGCCCTGGACCCGGTATTCCGGTGGCTCGGCCAGGCCGTGACCTTGTTCAGTCCGGTCGACGGAGCTCCGGCCTCATCGCTCGCCCACGACCTGCTCGAACTGCTGCTGGCCGATCGCACGACCATGAGCGACAGGGAACTCGGCAATCTCTACGACCGGGCGCTCCAGGGAACGCGGCTGCTGATGGACATGCGCCACCCCCACCTGGTGTCAGCCGTGCACGCCCTTCTCACGGCCTTCGGCCAGGACAGGGGACGAGTCCCCGGCGACGCACACGACGACGTCCTGCAGTTTCTGGCACAGCTCATCCAGCTCATGTTCGGTGACAGCGAGAGGGCACAACCATTGCCGGTGACCGTGTTCGATGCACTGTCCCATGCGCTGGCAGCCCACCGACCCTTGGTGCACGCCCTCATATCGGCGGAAGACCGGGCCCTGATCGCGCGCCACCACGCTCCGGCCACCGGCCCGCCGGAGTAAGCAGGCGGGCCGACGGCCAGCGAGGCAGTCGGTTGGCGACCCCGGTTGCTTCGCCCGTCCGAAGCCTACGTTTGTCCCGGCTGGTTTCGCTGAGGCATATGCGCTCTACGCACTTCAAGCGACAGGTGCATCGAACCTCACCCCGTTTCAGTCGATTTGCTTCTACCTCAAGGCGCCCCCTTCAGTTTCCGTGAACTCACGGGCCTCGAGGGGTGTGGGTAAGAGCGGTGTCATCAGGCGCAAACGGGGGTCTACGACGCCCTGGGGCTCGGAGGCAGGGAGCTCGTCGGCGTCGCCCCTGCCCAGAGTTGTCGCTCAGCCCGCCGACGGTGCCCGTGGCTCCGCTCGGGCCCGAGGACGGCGCCTGGGTCACGCTGGTGACGGAGGGCTGGCTGGTGTGTGTTGTCCCGGTCGACGGAGACGCCGAACAGGAAGCCTAGCGCGCCTAGAGTCACCGCGGCCGCAGCGAACGCGGTACCGAGGTCACCGGTCTTCGGGATGGTGGTCGAGGTCTTGCAGGCGTGCCGGTAGACGGCAACCCCGACGACGACGCACGGCACGAGGAAGATCAACGCGGCCGACACGTCGATGGGTACGGTCATTACTGGGCCCTCTGCGGCTCGCGGGCCCGCCCGCCGCGACTGGACATCCTGCGGGCGGGCCCTCGATACAGGCCCGCCCACGGGTGCGGAGGGCCTCTTCGCCCCTTCAGACGGAGCAGAACCCTCAGACATCACAAAGGGCCCAACTCTTCTGAAAGAGCGGGGCCCAACTCGCAGGGCGCCTTCAGAAACGCTCCCTGGGTGCTGCCCTGGAACGCAAGAGGTACCGGATGATTCCGGTTTTTTGTGCGCAGCGTGAGCGGGCGGTGAGTGTGGCCTTGGCCGTGCTGCGCGAGGAGGGCGGTTACCGGCGCGGGCTCGCTGCGCAGTCGGCGCGTGAGCATGGTGGGGTGGCGCGCAGTTGGCAGCGTGCCGTGGGCGAGGCTAAAGGGCAAGGCCATGAAGTTACGGGTCGGGTCCCTGGCTGCGAGTGGGGTCTGGTCTGGAAGAACGCCGGACGTGAGAAGCGGAGCCCCGGTAGAACTGG
>NZ_JBEOWS010000461.1:0-6367 GCF_040296125.1 Streptomyces sp. NPDC002265
CAGCGGGCATGGATCAACGACCCGGCCAAGCGCAGGGAGTCCACACCACAAACCTCATAGCGTCACGACCGTCTCACTGGACTTGAAATCTTCCGAGGCGCCGGGTCATCAGGGTGATGAGTGACCAGGTCAGGTGGGCTTCGCTGTGTTGTGGGAGACGTTCGTAGTCGCGAACGTTGCGGCGGGCGTGCATGATCCAGCCCAGCGTCCGTTCCACTTTCCAACGGCGGGGAAGGACGACGAACCCCTTGGCGCCCCTGGGCCTGGTGACCGTCCTCAAGGTCAGGTGGAGACGGTGCTCGGCCCAGTCGACGAGCTGGCCGGCGTATGCGGAGTCGGCCCAGACCTGGGTGATCTGCGGGTGGGTGATGCGTAGGCGGAACAGCATCTCGCGGGCTGCGTCGCGATCGGTCATGTCCGCGGGGGTCACCATGATCATCATTGGTAGACCCTTGGTGTCGACCGCGATGTGTCTCTTGCGGCCGTTGATCTTTTTGCCGGCGTCGTAGCCGCGGGTGGCCTTCGAGACGGTGTCGGCGGCTTTCACCGATTGTGAGTCGACGATCAGGGTGACGGGGTAGGGGCAGCGGCCGAGGTTCGTACGGATCCGTCGCCTCAGCTGGTCGCGGATCCAGGCAACGGCCCCGGCCCGGCTCCACCGTGCGAAGAAGCCATAGACCGTTTCCCAGGGTGGGAAGTCGGAGGGCAGGGCCCTCCACTTGGCTCCGTTGTCGACGATGTAGCGGATGGCATCGACGATCTCGCGCCTGGGCCACTTCTCGGGGCGCCCGCCTGTCTTGGTCTGGCAGGCCGGGATGGGCAGCAGCGGTTCGAGCAGGGCCCATTCGGCGACGGTGGCGTCGGATGGATAGCGGCGGCGACGCATGTTCGTCATCTTGGAAGATCCTCGTCGATTTTCCCGCTGCCGGCTGATAGCCGATGCGGCCTACACCGACCCGGCGATCCCCGCCGAGAACACCAGACGGTCGGGATGCCCGGAGTCGCTACAGCCTGCAGCCGATGGCGGGTTCACATACGGAACGAGTGACCTCCAGAGCAGCATGATGTCAGGTGTCCCGGTCAAGAACCGCGCTGGCGACGACGCACCCGCAGGCTGGCAACGGTGCAGGGTCTCGGAGCGGATGCCCGCCCGAGACCGCGTCTTACGACGAGGGTCGGGGATCGGAGACTGCCGCTTCCAGTTGCTGTAGGAGGGGGCGGATGAAGCGGCCCCACTGTCTCTCCTCGTCGTCCGCGTCGAACCAGTCGTCAGGCGAGGTGGCGGCGTCCCATTCGTTGAGTTCGGTCAGGGGCGAGGCGCTGTCTGTTCCCAGCTCGGGGTGGCCCAGGATCCACCGGACCCGTTGGGCGAGGTCGTGTACCTGGTGCGCTGCACGGTAGTAGGTGACCTGCGTCGTCGACAGACGGCGAGTAGCGTAGCCGCCGCACTTGCTGCACGGGTCGAACCGCTCGGCCCCAGCATCTGCTCGGCAGTCACCAGCTCGTAGTACCGGCTGAGACCGCGGTCGCGGCCCTGGTGCTGGCAGCTGGGGGAGTGAGCCCGGCCCTCGAACTACCCTGCAGCATCGGTCGTGTACAGCTGCACGGATGCCAGGACGCCCAGCGGCAGACCCGACCCTCCACGCCCTGCACCGTCCTCCCTGACGGGCCTGAAGGGCCGCAGAGCCAGTTGCTCCATGGCCAGCAGCCCGTCCCACACAGGGGAGGGCAAGAAGGAAGCAGCCCGTGACCGACGCCCCCCGGCACACCGCCGCCAAGCGGCTTCACCCAGGGCCTGCACCCGGACATGGCACCCGAGAAACGCGCACGTATCCTGAATGCGGTCGACTGTCGCCGCCGTGAGCGGAAGCCACCAATGGAGCGGCACTTTGTGGCGCCGCCGACGCGGGGATCCGCGTCGTCGGGCTTGGGCGTCCGTGTCCGCAGGGGGCCTGGGAAGGGCGCTGTTTCCTCAGGAGTGTCGCCATGCCGATCGAGTACCAACCGGTAGGCGGAGCCACGAGATGGAGTGTCCACCGATCGCGGAGAGCTTCACTGCGAGGTTGTCCGCTCCGGTAGCGTTGAGGCAATCCGGTCGGTGGACTCGCGGCTGGGGCAATCAGTAGGAAAACCGGCGGCAGGTGCGGCTGGGGGACATCGGCAGAGGAACCAGACGATGGCCACGGTCTACCGCGTGGTGACCATGAACGACGAAGGCCAGGAGCAGAGCGCTCGGTACTTTGATGTGGACGGTCGGGAGATCGATGATCGCCACCTGTTCAGGGGGCGTATCCCTTCCCCGCAACGGCAGGCTGTGGATCCGTCCGTCACTCAGGAGCCGGAGCAGGTATCACCCGTTCCCGGGACCGTCGTGTTCGATCCGGTGTGGTGGGAGGATCTGAGGGGGTGCACGGCTGTGTTCCTGCCGGGCGGTCTCCCGCGCTTCGGACGGATCGCTTTCCACGCCCAGGGTGGGCGGCTGCCGGCCGGTGCTCCCACCGAAGAGCTCCTGGTGGTCCTGCCGCACGGTCGCGGTGGGCGGCGGCAGACCGTTCCTGCGGTGGTGGGCCCGCTCGCCGACGTTTTGCCGTTGCTCCTTGACGAGCCGTCGGAGCGGCTTGCCGCGACAGGTGCCGCATGGCGCCACGCGGCCCTCTACGCGCTGCACATGGCCGGCCGAGGGCTGTTGCTGCCCGGGCTGAGTTCCGGCGGGTACGACGCCTGGAGGCTGGGGCCGTTCTCGCAGGAGGACGCCGGCTGGGTACGGGCGTTGGCCGGATCCCTCGACCCCGCCGCCTACGCGACTCCGTTCGAGCAGGCCGGGCGTGGACGTACTCCGCTGCTTCTGCCGCATCCGTACGACCGGCTGCGTCTGTTCCTGGACGCGGTGGCCGACCTGCTGCCCCGCACGTCCGCTGCTGCCGCCGCCGCTGGGCAGGCCGCTTTCGCTGGTCGGGACCCCAGGCATCTGCCGGGGCTGTGGGGCTGGGCCGCCAAGGTCGCCGACGGCCGGGACGCCGGTGTCCAGCTCTCCCTCCGGCTTGAACTGCCGGACAGGGAGCAGAATTTCGACAGAGTCGACGACGGCTCGGGCACGGGCGGTGCGCACCGCCTCGCAGCGGCGGCGCGGTGTGTGCCCCAGGTGCGTTCGCTGGCGGATCCGTTGCTGCTCGCAGACCTGGCCGAGGTGCGGTGTGGGACCGTGCACGGATTCGGTCCCCGTGACCGTGCGCGGGTCGACGCGATGCTGCGCGCGGCCGCCGAGGTCTGGCCCGCACTCGCCCCACTGCGGGAGTCGGCCGGGCCGGACGTACTGGACGTGGACGACGACGCCTTTCTCGCCCTGCTGGACGACGGCATCGGTGCCCTGGCACGGGTGGGCGTGGCGGTTCACCTGCCGAAGGACCTGGTCCGGGACCTCGTCGTACAGGCAGTCGTCGAGCCCGGGAGTGGTTCGCCGGACGAAGAACCGGAGGGATCGGGCTTCTTCACACCCGACGCGCTGCTCTCCTTCCGCTGGGAGCTGGCGGTGGGCGACCGCACTCTCACCCCTGCGGAGCTCGACCGGCTGGCACAGGCCGGGCGTCCGCTGGTGCGGCTGCGGGACCAGTGGGTCGTCGTCGACGAGGCGCTGGTACGCAAGGCCCGGACCCGCTCACGCGAACTGGGTGCCCTGGAGGCACTGACGGCCGTCCTCACGGGCGAGGTGGCGGGCGACGACGGATCCGTCACCCCGGTGCGGCCGGACGGATGGCTTGCCTCCCTTCGTGACCGGCTGACCGCACCGGAGCACGCCGCAAACGCCGAGCTGCTGCCTCCCGCCGGGCTGGAGGCCACCCTGCGCGGGTACCAGCTGCGCGGCCTGGCCTGGCTCGACCGGCTCACCCGCCTCGGTCTGGGCGCCTGCCTCGCCGACGACATGGGCCTCGGCAAGACGGTCACCGCCATCGCCCTCCACCTGCGCCGGCAGGAGGATCCGAAAACGGCCAACGGACCCGCCCTGGTGGTATGTCCCGCCTCGCTGCTCGGCAACTGGGGGCGGGAGATCGACAGGTTCGCGCCCGGTACGCCCTGGCGCCGCCATCACGGACCCGCACGCGACCTCGGTGACATCCAGCCCGGGGAGATCGTCCTCACCACCTACGGCACACTCCGCCGTGACCTGTCCGACCTTCGCGAGGCCGGACCCTGGGGACTCGTCATCGCCGACGAGGCGCAGCACGCCAAGAACCCCGCCTCGGTCACCGCCAAGGCCATGCGCGCCCTCCCCGCCCAGGCCAGGGTGGCGCTCTCCGGCACACCGGTGGAGAACAACCTCACCGAACTCTGGGCGCTCCTGGACTGGGTTACCCCCGGTCTGCTCGGCCCGCTCACCGCCTTCCGGGACCGCTACGGCCGGGCCGCCGAACGCGCCGCCCGCGGCAGCGAGGCCGAGACCGACGCGGCGGCCGCCGGACGGCTCGGCCGCCTCATCCGCCCCTTCGTGCTGCGCCGCCGCAAGACTGACCCGGGCATCGCCCCCGAACTGCCGCCCAAGACCGAGACCGACCACCCGGTCCGGCTGACCCGGGAACAGGCGGTGCTGTACGAGGCACAGGTACGGGAATCGATGGACGAGATCCGTAACGCACAGGGCATCACCCGGCACGCCCTGGTCCTCAAACTCCTCACCGCGCTCAAGCAGATCTGCAACCATCCCGGCCACTACCTGAAGGAGGACACGGCGGCCCGCCTCACCGGACGCAGCGGCAAACTCGAACTCCTCGACGACCTGATCGACGTCCTCCTGGCCGAGAACGCATCCGTGCTGGTCTTCACCCAGTACACGAGGATGGCTCGGATGCTGGAGGCGCACCTGGCCCGGCGCGAAGTCCCAACACTCCTGCTACACGGCGGGACACCGGTGCACCGCCGAGAGGAGATGGTCGACGCCTTCCAGAGGGGCGAGGTCCCGGTGTTCCTGCTGTCCCTGAAGGCAGCCGGCACCGGCCTCAACCTCACCCGGGCGTCCCATGTCGTCCACTACGACCGCTGGTGGAACCCCGCCGTCGAGGACCAGGCCACCGACCGCGCCTACCGTATCGGCCAGACCCAGCCGGTCCAGGTCCACCGGCTGATCACCGAGGGCACCGTCGAGGAGCGCATCGCACAGCTCATCTCGTCCAAGCGTGACCTGGCGGACTCGGTCCTCGGCGGAAACCGGGGGGAGGCCGCGATCAGCGACCTGACCGACGACGAACTCTGCGACCTGGTCGCCCTGCACACCGCCACCGACCGGAGCAGCCGATGAGCCGCAACGGCACAGGCAAGCGCCCCGGCGACCTGGTCCTCCCGAAGCCTGCGCCGGTACCGGGACAACGCAAGCTGACGGACGGGCCGTGGGGCGCCTTGTGGATCGCCGCCCTGGAAGGCCCCCGCGGAGGGGACGTCGGGCACGCGGCCAGGCTCGACCGTGCCCGCACCTACGCCCGGCGCGGGGCGGTCGGCGACATCACCGTACGCGCGGGCGAACTGTCCGCCCGGGTCACCGGCAGCGGCCGCCGCCCCTACAGCGTCACGCTCCGAGTTCCCGCACTGCCCGAGGCGGAGGCGGACCGGCTGCTCGAGTCATGGACGGACGACGTCGACGCCGCCGCCGAACTGTCCCGTGGGGAGCTCGGCGAGGCAACCGCGCGCATCGCCGTCGCCGAAGACATCGCCCTGGTACCCGGACCCGCCCTCACCGACTACGCATGCACCTGCCCCGACTGGGGCTTTCCCTGCAAACACGCGGCAGCGCTCTCCTACCAGTACGCCCGGGCCATCGACGCCCGCCCCGACGCCCTCCTGCTGCTGCGCGGCCACCACTTGGACCTCGTGCGTGAGGAAGCAGCGCTCCGGTGCGCCGAACGCGAGGCCGCCGCTGCCGAAGAGGCGGAAGTGACCAGGGCGCGCGCGGGTCGCGGTGTCCCGGCAGGCGAGGCGTTCACGCGGGCCCGGCAGAAAGGCGGACTGCCTCCGCTGCCGGAGCTTCCCGCGCCGACGACCGGACCCGTCACCGTCGGACCGTTCCCGGATCCGGGCCACGAGGACAGCCTTGTCGCCCCCGACCGGCTGCGCACGCTGGCCGACGACGCCGCCCACCGTGCCGCCGACGCCTACAGCCACGCGGTCGCCACCACAGACACCCCCGCCGCCCGGCTCTGGCTCGACACCGACCCCTGGCTGGACACCGTCCGGCGCGCGGCACGAGCGGACGGCGACCCTCGCGTCGTCGGCCGCCTGCTGAACAGTTCAGACCAGGCGCGCGCCCGGCTCGCGCGAGCAAGCGCGGCGTGGAAGCACGGGGGCCAACCCGCACTGGCCGTCCTCGACGGAGGCCAGGTGC
>NZ_JBEOWS010000462.1:0-6329 GCF_040296125.1 Streptomyces sp. NPDC002265
GTCATGACGGCCGGTCCTCGGAGGTGCGCGGCGACCGGTCACCGCTGACTTCCGGAGGCGACACGGCGTCGCCGCGCCCGGCCGGCACGACGACGACGGCCGCCGCCGCCACGACCGGCCGAGTCCTGGGAGACCACACGGTTCGGCGGTGCATGGCGCTCATCGTGCCACCGCGACCGACGGCGCCGGCCGGGCCCTCCCGGGCCGGACGCGAACGCGCCGGGCAAGTTCCCCCGTCCGAGTGAGACCGCCCGACGCGCGGTGCACCGTCCCCTTGCTGACGCTGCGTCATCCCGGCACGCACACTGGCGTCATGGTCATCAAACCAGTGGTCATCGGTCCGGGGGACTCCCCGGACGACTCGACGGCGCGCGAGATCGACCGGCTCGCGGCCTCGTACTGGGACTTCCTGCTCGTACGAGAGCCGTCGCTGCGCACACGGCGCGGGCTGCCGGTCGAGTCGCTGCCGGGGGTGTCGGCGGCGGAGGCCGACGAGCGCGCCGGGTTCGCCGCGGGAGTGCTGGGCCGGCTGGGCGCGCTGCGGCCCGAGGAGCTGTCCGGTGCCGCCGCCGACACGGCGGGCTTCCTGCGGGCGCTGGCCGAACAGGAGGCGGAGGCGGCACGGTTCCACTGGCTCACCCCCACCGCCACGCCGTACCAGCTCTTCCGCCTCCAGCAGTACGGCGACACGGTCTTCCGCCCGTTCCGCTTCGAGCACCGGGCCGACGCGGACCGGTACGCGACCCTCGTACGGGACCTGGCCCGGTGTGTCGCGACGATCGGCGACAAGGTCGCCGGGCAGGCGGCACGGGGCATTCGCGTCCACGCTCCGGCCCTGACCGGTGTCCGCACCACGCTCACCCGGCTGCGGGAGTCGACGGCCCGGTACGTCCGGGCGGACGCCGGACGGCTCACCCGGCTCGACACGGCCGGCCGGGGCCGGCTGCGCGACGCCGTGGAACGGCTCGTCGCCGCCGAACTGGAGCCGGCGTACGACCGCCTGATCGCCCTCGTGGGCGACCCGCACTACCTCCGGCAGGCGCCGCAGGCCGTCGGCTGGGCCCGCTACCCGGAAGGCGAGGCGGCCTACCGGGCCTTCGTCCGGACGTACACCTCCGGCGACACACCGCCCGAACGCCTCCACGAACTCGGCCGCGAGCACTGCCGCGAACTCGGCGAGCGGATGCGGGAGATGCGCGACACGCTCGGCTTCGCCGGGACGGAGGCGGAGTTCAACGAACGGCTCGCCACCGAGCCGCGCCTGTACGCCGCCACCCCGGAGGAGGCCGAGGCCCGCTACCGCGGACACCTCGACCGCCTCGCACCGCTGCTGCCGCGGTGGTTCGCGGTCCTGCCCCGCGCCCCCTACGGCGTGGCCCGCCTCGACCCGGCGCTGGAGGGGTCGATGACGTTCGGCTACTACGAACCGCCGACCGCCACGCAGCCGGTCGGCCGCTACCGCTACAACGCCTCCGACCTGGCCCACCGGTCACTGCTCGGCGCGGCCGCGCTGATCTACCACGAGCTGTCGCCCGGCCATCACTTCCATCTCGCCCGCCAGGCCGAGAACACCGCGCTGCCCGACCTGCGACGCGAACTGGTCGCCTTCAGCGGGTTCGAGGAGGGCTGGGCGGAGTACGCGGCGGGGCTCGCCTGGGAGATGGGGCTGTACGACGACCCGTGGGACGCGTACGGACGACTGGCTCACGAGCGCTTCACCGCGCAGCGCCTCGTCGTCGACACCGGACTCAACCTCGGGACGATGACACTGGAGGAGGCGCGCACCTTCATGCGCGACCACGCGGCAGCCGAGTCCGAACGCCAGATCGGCACGGAGTTGTTGCGCTACGCGACCGATCTGCCGGGGCAGGCGCTGACCTACCGGGCAGGTCACGCGGAGTTCACGGCACTGCGGGCGGTGTGCGAACGCGGTGCCGGTGCCGCGTTCGACGTGCGCGCCTTTCACGAGACCGTGCTGGCCGGCGGCACACTGCCGTTTCCCGCACTGCGCCGACGGGTGGAGCGG
This sequence comes from Streptomyces sp. NPDC002265, assembly GCF_040296125.1. Taxonomy (NCBI): domain Bacteria; kingdom Bacillati; phylum Actinomycetota; class Actinomycetes; order Kitasatosporales; family Streptomycetaceae; genus Streptomyces; species Streptomyces sp. NPDC002265. Next base: position 2,027 of record NZ_JBEOWS010000462.1, read on the forward strand.
GAACTGCCCGGGGATTCCCGGGGAGGGCCGCTCTACTCGAAGGAGTGAAGGCCACGGGGAATCTGTAGCCGCCTGCTCGACCTCGGATACTCTCTGTGATGGATGGCGGGGGCTCGCTGATGCGGAATGCACGCATCCCGCCGAGTTCTCTCGTGGTCACTCACGTTTCGCTGTTTCACCTCACCGTTATGTCTTCAATCACCATCTCCTCGACAGAAGAGAAGGATGTTGTGCCATGCCGCCTGTAGTACCTCCTTTCCTGATCGGTCTGATCACCGCATCCCTGGTGAAGAGGCTCGGCAAGCCCTTGATGCGAGGGCTCGTCAAAACGTCGGTGGGGCTGGGAATGGAAGTGAAGCGAGCCGTTCAGGAAGCCGGCGAGGGAATCCAGGATCTCGCGGCCGAGGCGACCGCCGAAGTGCTCACGGCCCAGACCGCACAAGGTGCCGAGCACGGCGGCGGCGCGCCGGAGGACGCCACCGCGGGACGGGTGGCGGCGGCCGCCGGATCGGCGCCCGCGCCCGCAGCCGCGGATGCGAACGAGGGACAGGCCGCCGGTGGGGACAAGCCCGCCGGCAAGAACCGCAGCGCCGGTTCGGTCGCCACCAAGGTGCGCTGAGCCGGCCGGCTCTCGAGGACGACCCCTGATGGAGACAGGCCAGATGTCTGCGACCGCAACCCCTCTGTATTCCGCGGAACTCATCCAGGAAGGCGGTGCCTACAGACTCGTCGTGACCGATCGTCAGCGCCACACCGTGCAGACCGCCTATGTGTCCAGGAGGGCGGTGGAGCAGCTTCCCGTCTTCCTCTCCAAGCTCGACTCCCTGCACCAGCGAGGGCTGCGACGGTGATGACGGCGGCCGAGGCGAACAAGTGGTTCCGGGTCCACCGGCGGGCGGCGGAGCCCCGGCTCCGACTGGTGTGCTTCCCGCACGCCGGCGGCACGGCACAGCTGTTCCACGGCTGGTCCGCGCTGCTGCCGGAGGACGTCGAGGTGCTCGCCGTGCGCTACCCCGGCCGGCAGGACCGGCTCGCGGAAGCCTGCGTCGAGGACATGGCCACCCTGGCCGACACGATCGAGGAGGCACTGCGGCCCTGGCTGGACCGGCCGTCGGCGCTCTTCGGGCACAGCATGGGCGCCTGCGTCGCCTACGAGGTGGCGCTGAGACTCGAAGCCCACGGCATCGTCCCCGAGCATCTGCTGGTCTCCGCGCACGAGGCCCCCCAGCGGGCCGAACACGTCGACCTGCACGACGCCGACGACGCATCGCTGATCACCCATGTCCGTGGTCTCGGCGACCTGCACTCGGAGGCCTACGACATCCCGGAGCTGCGCGATCTGCTGCTGCCCGCCCTGCGTTCGGACTACCGGCTGCTGGCGGGCTACCACCCGGCGCAGCCGGCTCCGGTCAAAACGCCGATCACCGCGTACGTCGGCCAGGACGACCGGAGTTGCGCGCTCGACGCGGTCCTCGCCTGGTCCGGCCTGACCGCCCCCGGCTCCTTCGAACTGCGCCCGTTCCCCGGGGACCACTTCTACCTCGTGGACCGCGAGGCCGAGGTCGTCGCCGATGTGGCGGCCCGCCTCGCCGGCGCGTGCATGGCGCCCGCGGGGCTCCCAGGAGACGATGGTCGTACCGGACGCTGAGACGCGCGGTGTCCCCGGCAGCGGCCACGAAGGCCGGGACGGGAGGGAACCATGCGACCGGGCACACGTGCCGCCGACGCGATACTCCGGCTGCTCGGCCGGGACTGGGCCGGGTCGGCCATCGCGCTGCTGCCCGCGGCCGTGGGCGCATGGTGCCTCGCCCTGGGGTCCGGCTGGCGGATTCTCGGCGGTGTGCTGTGGGCCGTGGCCCTCGCGCTCGGTCTCGGGTCGCTGCGCCATCTGGTGCATGTGGCCCGGGTGCGGGTGAGGTATCCGCCACCCGGACGCATGGTCGACGTGGGCGGCTACCGTATGCACGTCCTGGCCGAGGGGGACGGCGGAGCGCGGCCCACCGTGGTCTGGATGCCGGGCGGCCATGCCGCCGGGTACGCCATGTACCCGCTGCACGCGCTGGCGCGGCAGCAGATGCGCTCGGTCCTGGTGGACCGTCCGGGGGCCGGCTGGAGCGACCTGGGCCCGTTCCCCCGCACGACGGCGGCAGAAGCCGTCGAACTGATCGAAGTGCTGGAGCGGGCCGGTGAAACGGGGCCCTACGTCCTCGTGGGGCACTCGTTCGGGGGGCTGCTCATGGCCAACGTCGCAAGGCGCCGCCCCGACCTGGTGGCCGCTCTGGTGCTGCTCGACCCCACTCCGCCCGATGCCGTCGCCTTCGGCCCGGCGCTTCCGGCCCTGCGGCACGCCCCGAGGAGCCAGACCGTTCTCGCGCTGCGCCACCTCTTCGGCCTGCACCCCCTCGCGGACGGGAAGGACACGCACACCTCCGGCACGCACACCGACGTACACACCTCCGAGGACCCTGCGCGGGTGCTCGCCATGATCGAGCTCAGGACCAAGGCGAACTGTGCCGCGGCATCGATTCTGCGGGAGCTGACGCCGGACGGCATCACCAGGGACGGCTGGCAGACGGCCGTACACGACGGGGAGCTCGGCTCGATGCCCCTCCTCCTGGTGGCGCCGCGCGATCTGACGGGCGGTGGCGAGATCTTCGACGCGGTCGGCGATCCGCAGGAGAGCGCCCGGGTACGGCACTTCTTCCTCACCGTGAGAGAACGGTTCCTCGCGGCCTCCAGCAGGGCGCGGCGGGTCTACACCCCGGAGGGAACCGGCCACGACTTCCCCGATCGCGTACCCGAATTCGTCGTGCAGGTGGTGGACTCACTGCTGGACCAGTGCACGCCGGGCGCGCCGAAATCGCTCTGAATTCCGTTGCGCGGTCACGGTGCGCTGCGGCGGGCTTCCGTCCGAACGAATGAACAGCGTCGGCGTCCACGGGCGTATCGGCCGAGGTCCGACTACCGTGATTTCGGTGGGGGCGGAATTCCTGTCCAGCGCTGTCGGCCAGACGGCAAGAGCGCGTGTGGCGGCGGCAGCCGTGCTGTGTACACAAGAAGAGGGTTCACACATGCTCCCTGCAGTTCCTCCCTTCCTTGTCGGCATGATCGCAGCCCCTCTGGTCAAAAGAGTGGCGAAACCGCTGGCGCGAGGCGTCATCAAGACGTCCGTCGGCCTGACCTTCGAAATCAGGCGTGCGGTCATCGAGGCCGGCGAGGAGATTCAGGGCCTCACCGCCGAAGTGGCCGCCGAGAAGCTGTCGAATTCGGCTCGCGTACGTCGTGGCCATGTCGACGGAGCGGTGGCGGCGCACGGCGCCGCGGTCGGCTGAGGACCGTCGGGGCCGGCCGCCGGCGCCTGCCGGCCGGGGCGGAGCGGCTCAGCACGCATCCGGCGTGCGCGGGAGGCGGGCGAGGAGGCCGAGCGCGAACCGGGCGGCGTTGCGGCTCGCCCGCGGGCTCTCGTCGCCCCGCCCCACCCGGTGGGAAGCCCCGTGCACGACCAGCACGTCGAGGCGCGGATTGAGATAGGCACCTTGCAGGAACCCGTGCCCCTCGGTGTCGACGAGCAGCGCGTCGTGCGCGTGCCGGGCCAGCATTCCGGCCGTCCACGACCTGTCGTCGCCGACGACGGTGGGGCCGGTGGCCACCAGACCCAGGAAGGCCCGGGGGGAGTCGGCGTCCGGCCCCCGCCCGGTCCACGGTTCGCCGCGGGCGAGATGCCGGGCGTACTGGATCATCCGTTGACGTGCTCCCTGGCCTAAAGTCCAGGGATTCCGGCCTGGGTCGTCTGACCCTTCCGGGGGCTTCCTGCTTCAACGCGCTGTGCGGGCACGTGTGCCCGTCTTACCGGCGCTCCACGGGCGTTTGGCGTCTCCACCCGTCCGGTGGCGACGATTCGGCGTCCTTCGAAGAGGATGTTGCGTGCTGCGTTGTGGTCGCGGTCGTGCCCGGCGTGGCATGCGTTGCACGTCCATTTTCGGACGTGCAGGGGCTTGGGGCCGTCCCTGAATCCGCAGGCCGAGCAGAGCTGGGAGGACGGGAAGGCGCGGTCCACCTTGGCGAAGGTGCGGCCGTGCAGAGCCGCCTTGTACTCCAGCATGCCGACGAACGCGGACCATCCCGCGTCGTGCACGGACTTGGCGAGCCGGGTACGGCCGAGGCCGGACACCGCGAGGTCTTCCACGTACACCGCTTGGCTGTCGCGGATGATCTGTGTGGATGCCTGGTGGTGGAAGTCCCGGCGCCGGTCGGCCACCTTGGCGTGCTGGCGTGCGACCTTGATGCGGGCCTTGGCCCGGTT
>NZ_JBEOWS010000463.1:0-6316 GCF_040296125.1 Streptomyces sp. NPDC002265
GTCCGCAGCGGCCCGGCGGCGGGGCTGTCAGTCGGACGGTTCCGACAGGGTGATGGCGCCGACCGGGCAGGCCTTGCCCACCCTGGGCCACGCCCCGTACACCACCCTGCGCGACGCCTACCAGCGCAATGCCGAAGGACTGGTCGCCGGCGGCGCCGACGCGCTGCTCGTCGAGACCACCCAGGACCTGCTCCAGACCAAGTCCGCGGTCCTCGGCACCCGCCGCGCCCTCGACGCCCTCGGCCTCGACCTGCCGCTGATCGTCTCGGTGACCGTCGAGACCACCGGCACCATGCTCCTCGGCTCGGAGATCGGCGCCGCCCTCACCGCGCTGGAACCGCTCGGCATCGACATGATCGGCCTGAACTGCGCCACCGGCCCGGCCGAGATGAGCGAGCACCTGCGCTACCTCGCCCGCACCTCCCGCATCCCGCTGGCCTGCATGCCCAACGCGGGCCTGCCGGTCCTCGGCAAGGACGGCGCCCACTACCCGCTGAGCGCGCCCGAGCTCGCCGACGCCCAGGAGACCTTCGTACGCGAGTACGGCCTCTCGCTCGTCGGCGGCTGCTGCGGCACCACCCCCGAGCACCTGCGCCAGGTCGTCGAGCGCGTCCGCGGCCTCACCCCGACCGCCCGCGACCCTCGCCCCGAGCCGGGCGCCGCCTCCCTCTACCAGACCGTCCCCTTCCGTCAGGACACCTCCTACCTGGCGATCGGCGAGCGGACCAACGCCAACGGTTCGAAGAAGTTCCGCGAGGCGATGCTGGACGGCCGCTGGGACGACTGTGTGGAGATGGCCCGCGACCAGATCCGCGAGGGCGCGCACATGCTCGACCTGTGCGTGGACTACGTCGGCCGTGACGGCGTCGCCGACATGGAGGAACTCGCCGGCCGCTTCGCCACCGCCTCCACCCTGCCGGTCGTCCTGGACTCCACCGAGGTGGAGGTCATCCGGGCCGGCCTGGAGAAGCTCGGCGGCCGCGCGGTGATCAACTCCGTGAACTACGAGGACGGCGACGGCCCCGAGTCGCGCTTCGCGAAGGTCACCCGGCTCGCCCAGGAGCACGGCGCGGCGCTGATCGCGCTGACCATCGACGAGGAGGGCCAGGCCCGCACCCCCGAGAAGAAGGTCGAGATCGCCGAGCGGCTGATCGAGGACCTCACCGGGAACTGGGGCATCCACGAGTCGGACATCCTGATCGACACGCTGACCTTCACGATCTGCACGGGCCAGGAGGAGTCCCGGGGCGACGGCGTCGCCACCATCGAGGCCATCCGCGAGCTCAAGCGCCGCCACCCCGACGTACAGACCACGCTGGGCCTGTCGAACATCTCCTTCGGTCTCAACCCGGCCGCCCGCATCCTGCTCAACTCGGTCTTCCTCGACGAATGCGTCAAGGCGGGACTGGACTCGGCGATCGTGCACGCCTCGAAGATCCTGCCGATCGCCCGCTTCGACGACGAGCAGGTGCAGACCGCCCTCGACCTCATCCACGACCGGCGCCGCGAGGGCTACGACCCGCTCCAGAAGCTCATGCAGCTCTTCGAGGGCGCCACGGCGAAGTCGCTGAAGGCGGGCCGGGCGGAGGAGCTGGCGGCCCTGCCGCTGGAGGAGCGGCTCAAGCGGCGGATCATCGACGGCGAGCGCAACGGCCTGGAGGCCGACCTGGACCTCGCGCTCGCGGAGCGCCCCGCCCTCGACATCGTCAACGAGACCCTGCTGGACGGCATGAAGGTCGTCGGCGAGCTCTTCGGCTCCGGCCAGATGCAGCTGCCGTTCGTCCTCCAGTCCGCCGAGGTGATGAAGGCCGCCGTCGCCTACCTCGAACCTCACATGGAGAAGTCGGACACCGAGGGCAAGGGCACGATCGTGCTGGCCACCGTGCGCGGCGACGTCCACGACATCGGCAAGAACCTCGTCGACATCATCCTGTCGAACAACGGCTACAACGTCGTCAACCTCGGCATCAAGCAGCCCGTCTCGGCGATCCTGGAGGCCGCGGAGGAGCACCGCGCCGACGTCATCGGCATGTCGGGCCTGCTGGTGAAGTCCACCGTGATCATGAAGGAGAACCTGGAGGAGCTCAACCAGCGCGGCCTCGCCGCGGACTTCCCGGTCATCCTCGGCGGCGCCGCACTGACCCGCGCCTACGTCGAACAGGACCTGCACGAGATCTACGAGGGCGAGGTCCGCTACGCCCGCGACGCCTTCGAGGGCCTGCGCCTGATGGACGCCCTCGTCGGCGTCAAGCGCGGCGTGCCCGGCGCGAAGCTGCCCGAACTCAAGCAGCGCAGGGTCCGGGCGACGGCCGCGGTCCAGGTCGACGAGCGCCCCGAGGAAGGGCACGTGCGCTCCGACGTGGCCACCGACAACCCGATCCCCACTCCGCCGTTCTGGGGCACCCGGGTCATCAAGGGCATCCAGCTCAAGGAGTACGCGAGCTGGCTCGACGAGGGCGCCCTGTTCAAGGGCCAGTGGGGCCTGAAGCAGGCCCGCACCGGTGACGGCCCGACCTACGAGGAACTCGTCGAGACCGAGGGACGGCCGCGGCTGCGCGGACTGCTGGACCGGCTCCAGACCGACAACCTGCTGGAAGCCGCCGTGGTCTACGGCTACTTCCCCTGCGTCTCCAAGGACGACGACCTGATCCTGCTCGACGAGCAGGGCAACGAACGCACCCGCTTCACCTTCCCCCGCCAGCGCCGGGGCCGCCGGCTGTGCCTGGCGGACTACTTCCGCCCGGAGGAGTCGGGGCAGACCGACGTCGTCGGACTCCAGGTCGTCACCGTCGGCTCCCGGATCGGCGAGGAGACGGCCAAGCTGTTCGAGGCGGACTCCTACCGCGACTACCTCGAACTGCACGGCCTGTCCGTGCAGCTGGCCGAGGCCCTCGCCGAGTACTGGCACGCCCGCGTCCGCTCCGAGCTGGGCTTCGCGGGAGAGGACCCGACGCAGATCGAGGACATGTTCGCCCTGAAGTACCGGGGCGCCCGCTTCTCGCTCGGCTACGGCGCCTGCCCCGACCTGGAGGACCGCGCCAAGATCGCCGACCTCCTCCAGCCGGAGCGGATCGGCGTCCACCTCTCGGAGGAGTTCCAGCTCCACCCCGAGCAGTCCACCGACGCCATCGTCATCCACCACCCCGAGGCGACGTACTTCAACGCCCGGTGACGCCGTCCCCCGACAGGCCCCGAAAGCCGGGGCCGCAGACCCACGACGCGCCCGGCGGTGAACACCGCGACGCACATTGATCGGACAAGTCGTACACTGGTCGGTCCACTCCAGGCCGGTTCCCCGTGAGGGAACCGGCCTGGTCGTCCCTTCAAGGAGGTACGTGGATGACCAGTACGGTCCCCGCGCTCGGAACCCGAACGGCCGAAGGCTCAGCCCTCCAGGCGGTGCTCCTGGACATGGACGGCACCCTGGTCGACACCGAGGGCTTCTGGTGGGACGTCGAGGTCGAGGTCTTCGCCGGCCTCGGTCACACCCTCGACGACTCCTGGCGCCATGTCGTGGTGGGCGGCCCGATGACCCGCAGCGCGGGCTTCCTCATCGAGGCCACCGGCGCGGACATCGCCCTCGCCGAACTCACACTGCTGCTCAACACCGGGTTCGAGGCCCGGATCGCCCAGACCCTGCCGCTGATGCCGGGAGCCGCCCGGCTGCTGGCCGAACTGTCCGAGTACGAGATCCCCACCGCCCTGGTGTCCGCCTCGCACCGACGCATCATCGACCGCGTCCTGACCTCGCTCGGTCCCCAGCACTTCGCCCTGAGCGTCGCCGGCGACGAGGTGACCCGCACCAAGCCCCACCCCGACCCCTATCTCCTCGCCGCCGCCGGACTCGGCGTGGACCCCGCCCGCTGCGCGGTCGTCGAGGACACCGCGACCGGCGTCGCGGCGGCCGAGGCCGCGGGCTGCCATGTCGTGGCCGTGCCGTCGGTCGCCCCCATCGCCCCCGCCGCCCGCCGTACCGTGGTGGGCTCGCTCGAAGAAGTGGACCTGGCCTTTCTGCGCGGCCTGGTGACATCCACGGTCTGAACCGTCACCCGCCGCGCCGGCCCCGCCGCCGGACCCGGACCCCGGACGCACACGCCTCCGCGGCGCCCCGGGAAACCGGCGCCCGGCCGGGCGCGCATCCCTACCCGACCCTGAACAGTCGACCATGTGACATTCGCCACCCCGAATGGGGTCGACAGGTAGGGCGCCATGTGCAGACCGCCCTGCTTTCCCGGATGTCGAAGCGTCTTTGTGTCCCGATTGATGGAACCGTGCACTAATCCTTCCACTGTCGGGTTTTCGGTGTGTCCACGCCCGGTTTCACTCCGTGATGGATCCCGGCTCATCCGGCTGTGAACCGCCCCGCCGGTCCGGACTAATCTCATCGCGAAACATCGGCCTACCCCCGTGACCCGCCGCAACACCCCTGCATGCCGGGTACACGGACTTGAACAGCTGGAGAAACCCGAGCATGAACCGCAAGACTTTGGTGCTGCCGGCCGTGATCGGTCTCATCGCGCCCGTGCTCGCCGCCTGCGGCGGGTCCGACAGCGGGAGCAGCGGCGGCGACGCCATCGTCGTCGGCACGACGGACAGTTTCACCGCGACGAAGGACGCGCCCGCGCCGCTCGACCCGGCCTACGCCTACGACGTCGGCACCTGGAACGTCCTGCGCCAGACCGTGCAGACGCTGATGGTCCAGCCGAAGGGTGAAGGCGCCCCGGTGCCCGAGGCCGCGGAGAGCTGCGGCTTCACCGACAGCGGCAACGAGCGCTACGCCTGCAAGCTCCGCAGCGACCTGAAGTTCTCCAACGGCAACGCCGTCACCGCGGCCGATGTGAAGTACTCCATCGACCGTGCCCGCGCCATCAAGTCCGACTCGGGCGTCTTCGCGCTGCTGTCGACCATCGACACCGTCGAGACGCAGGGCGACGACCAGGTGATCTTCCACCTGAAGACCGCCGACGCGACCTTCCCGTTCAAGCTGTCCACCCCGGTCGCGGGCATCATCAACCCCGACGACTACCAGAAGGACAAGCTGCGCGACGGCTTCGACGTGGACGGCTCCGGCCCGTACACCCTCAAGGCCGAGGTCCAGGGCGACAAGATGGTCAAGGCCGTCTTCACCAAGAACCCCAACTACAAGGGTTCGCTCAAGGTGAACAACGACAAGGCCGAGATGGTCTCCTACGACGACTCCGACGCCCTCGGCGCCGCCCTCGACAAGGGCGACGTCGACATCGTCTCCCGTGGTCTGACCCCGGCCCAGGTCAAGAAGTACACCAACTCCGCCGGCGGCAACATCGACGTCGTGGAACTGCCCGGACTCGAGATCCGCTACCTCGGCTTCAACACCGACGCCCCCGCGGTGAAGGACAAGGCCGTACGCGAGGCGATGGCCCAGCTCATCAACCGCAGCGAGATCGTCTCCAAGGTCTACGGCTCCCAGGCCGAGTCGCTGTACTCGCTGGTCCCGGCCAGCGTCACCGGACACTCCAACTCGTTCTTCAACAAGTACGGCGACCCGAGCGTCGCCAAGGCCGCCTCCCTGCTGAGCAAGGCCGGCATCTCCACCCCGGTGAGCCTGACCCTGAACTACACGACCGACCACTACGGCGCGGTCACCAAGCAGGAGTTCGAGGTCATACAGAAGCAGCTGAACAACAGCGGCCTGTTCAAGATCGACATCAAGGGCACCCCCTGGGAGTCCTACGTCCCGGCCGAGCGCAAGGGCAAGTACGACGTCTACGGCATGGGTTGGTTCCCCGACTTCCCCGACGCGGACAACTTCCTCGCGCCGTTCCTCGACAAGGACAACTTCCTCAAGTCGCCGTACTCCAACAGCGAGGTCATCAACGAGCTGATCCCGGAGTCCCGCCGCCAGGCCGACCGGCAGACCGCCGCCTCCAGCCTGACCGACATCCAGGACGTCGTGGCCCGGGACGTCCCGGTGCTGCCGCTCTGGCAGGGCAAGCAGTACGTCGTCGCCCGCGACGACGTCACGGGCACCGCGTACGCCCTGAACTCCTCCTCGACGCTCCAGCTGTGGGAGCTCGGCCGGGGCGCGAGCAGCTGACGCCCACTCCCGGAACCCGAGGCCCTGACCGGCCTCGGGTGCAGGACGAGCGAAGGCACGTCAGCAGCACGTGAACCCGCGCAACCTGTGGCCGGTCCCGCCCCTCGCGGCAGGACCGGCCACAGGCGTTCCGGCCCCACCGGCCCGCGGTGTTCCGGCCCCACCGACCCGGAACACGGCCCCGCCGACGCCGACGCCGACGCCGACGCCGACGCCGACGCCGACGCCGACGCCGACGCC
>NZ_JBEOWS010000464.1:0-6258 GCF_040296125.1 Streptomyces sp. NPDC002265
CCGGCAGCACCAGGCCCGCATCAGCCACTACAAACGACGCGGACACAGCCCCTGAAAAATGCCCAGCAATCAGAACAAGCACCGTTGCAGTACTAAGATCCCCGACAGAGCCAAGCGAAGGTCGTGTTCGGGGCCGGCGGCACCGGTCAGCTGTGACGCCGTGCCGGCTCCTCGAGCCGCGTGACCAGTTCGGCGGCCATGGCCTTGATGGTTTCCAGACCCTTCCGACCCCAAGGCTGCGGGTCCTGATCAACAACACAGACCGTGCCGAGCACGACACCGGTGCTGTCTATCAGCGGTGCACCCAGGTAGGAGTGGACACCGATCGCGTCGACCACAGGGTTGCCGGCGAACCGCGGGAAGTCCCGGATGTCTTCCAGTACCAGCGCCCTGCGACGTTTAACCACATGCGGGCAGATACCCATGTCGATGTCACGCGGCATGATGCGGCCTGGCACGGGATCCTCCAACAGCGGCGGCCCAAAGTGGACTGTGGTGTCCTGAGCGGCGCTGTACAGCCCGGCGAAGTACTGACGGTCGGCGTCCAGGAAGAAATTGACCCCCGCGTAGCAGCCGCCGGTACGCCGCGCCAAATCCCGGGCGAAGGCGTCGAGTTCCGCATCCGGACGGGCTTCGATTCCCAACTCGCGCAGCCGCTCGGATCGGACTCGCACCTGCGGGTCCTCCGGCGGGAGGAGCAGATGGCGCAGGGCAATGACTGATTCAGGCCCGGAGGAGGGATTGGTCGGTGTCGCTGCCATGGGAACTCCTTGTCGTGAGTAGGTGCTGAATCAGTTCTAGCAACACGCTGATGCCCGAGCTCTGGATACGGGCGTCGCACAGGACCACCGGCACCTCCTGCCTGAGGTCGAGCGCGGTGCGCACCTCCTCGGCCCGGTAGCGGTGGGCTCCGTCGAACTCGTTGACGGCGACGACGAAGGGCATGTCTCGCCGCTCGCAGAAGTCCACCGCCGCAAACGAGTGCTCGAGCCGACGCGTGTCGGCGAGGACAACCGCCCCGAGCGCCCCCTCGGAAAGCTCGTCCCACATGAACCAGAAGCGCTCCTGCCCAGGCGTCCCGAACAGGTACAGAATGTGGGACGGACTGAGTGTGATCCGCCCGAAGTCCAAGGACACCGTGGTCGTGGCCTTGTTCTCCACTCCGTCGAGTCGGTCCGTGGCGGCGCTGACCGCGGTGAGTATCTCCTCGGTACTGAGTGGCTCGATCTCGCTGAGTGCGTTGACGAAGGTGGTCTTTCCCACGCCGAACCCGCCGGCGATCAGCACCTTGATTCCCACCGGCAGGATTTCGGCGTGCACCGGGTCAGAGTCGTTTGAGGAGGCCATCACGTACCGCTTCCAGGAGGTCTCGATCGGGTCGTGCGTAGTGGCCCGAAGGTGCTGTGGCTGCGTCACCTGCGACCACTGCGCCTCCCTCCGCCAAATCGGAAAGCAGCACCTTGACCACGGCGGCGGGCACCTGCATCCGAGCGGCGACCTCGGCGACGCTCACAGGCCGCTCGCAAAGCGCCAGTACCTGCGCGTGCTCCAGACCAAAGGCGCCCTGCGTCTGGACACCGGTGGCCAGTACCACGGTCACCAGGGTGAAGTGGAACGTGGCCCGGGTCCGGCCATCGCTCACGGTGTAAGGACGGACAAGCCGCCCGACCGCTTCGTCCATCAGCGGTCCGTCCGGGAGGACCGGCGTCATCGGCTATCCCACCGGATGCCGCGGCGGCGTGGCCAGGTGCGGGCGCACACTCTTGACCAGCATCGCCATCTCATAACCCAGTACCGCCGCGTCCGCCTCACGCTTGGCCAGCACTGCCAGCACAGTGCCGTGTCCGGCAGCCGAGACGAACAGCAGCGACGTGCTGAGTTCCGTCACTATCTGTCGCACGTCGCCACCATTGTCGAAGCGCCTGCCGGCGCTGCGTGCCAATGAGTACAGCCCACTGGCGAGGGCCGCCAACTGGTCTGCGGCGTCATCGTCGAGCCCCTCTGCTGCCTTCACCAGGCCGTCCGAGGACAGCAACAAGGCGCTTCGAGTGTGCGGCACCCGGTTCATCAGACCTGTCAACAGCCAGGAAAGGTCTTCGTTCGCCACGATCGTGTACTCCTCTTCGACGGAAGGAAACGGCTTGCTGAACAGGGCCCAGACCATCGGCGTGGCCGCGGGTATCAGGGAGTCTCTGCTTCCTCGGCCCTGCGTAGTCCGGTCTGGAAGGCAGCCATCAGACCCGGGTCGTGTGCGATGTCCTCCCGAGCGCCCGGGCTGCGAACGGGGTGCGACGGTTGGTCGACGGGGTCCTGCCGGCGGCGCTGCGGCAACCGAGGTCGGTCGTCTTGGCTGTCGGAGGGCGCTGAGGAGGGCTGGGTTTCGGCGTCGGACATGGGCGTGTCCGCGACCCCGGTCAGCTGTGCAGCTTCGGGCACCACGAGGTTGCGCGGCATCTGGCCGAGGGTTGCGGCAGCATCGTGCGCGGGTAGGGAAGCCGCCGACGGTGTGCCGAGCAGTGCGCTGGGCAACACCATGACGGCCTGCGTGCCCCCGTAGACGTTGGTCTGCAACTGCACCGCGATGTCATGCCGCCGGGCGAGGACGGACACCACGTACAGGCCGATACGGCCGTCCTGCAGCAGTTCCTCGAGGGCGACCTCGCCTGGTGCGCCCAATAGGGTGTTCATCTGGTTGCGCTCGGCGGTAGACAGGCCGAGGCCCCGGTCTTCGACCTCGATGGCAATCCCTGCGGCAACGGCCTCCACCCGTACATGCACTGTGGTTTGAGGCGGCGAGAAGACTGTCGCGTTCTCCAGCAGCTCGGCCAGCAGATGTACCACGTCGACCACTGCGTGGCCGCTGACCGTCCCCTCGATGGGTGGAACCAGTTTGACTCGTGCGTACTGGTCGATCTCGGCTACCGCGGAACGCAGCACGTCGGTGAGGCTGACGGGACGGGTCCACTGGCGGTGGGTGTTCGCGCCGCCTAGCACGGCCAGATTCTCGGCGTAGCGGCGGATCCGGGTGGAAAGGTGGTCCACCCGGAACAGCCCCTTGAGGAGGTCGGGGTCCTCGACTTCGTTCTCCAGGCTGTCCAGCAGGCCGATCTCACGGTGCACTAGGGACTCCAGCCGACGCGCCAGGTTGGCGAACACCTCGAACTGCGCCAGGCGGGAACCGTGTTCCGCGTCGACCGCGCCAGCAGCGGAGTCCAGCAGCGCGGCCTCCGCCTCGCGTCGGGCCGCGGCGATCTCGAATCCCAGACGGGAGAGGTCGTCCGCCCCTTGCTGCGGCGGCAGTTCCGGCCGACGCCGCGACGACTTTGCCATCCCCAACCGGCGGCACAGCGACTCTAGTTCGGCCCTGCCCTCGACTGTGGCACGGGTCAGATCGGCCAGCTCGGCCCGGTTCCGGTCGGCCGCATGTGACAGTTCCGCCCAATGCTCGGTGACTGAACGCGCCTGCGCCGAGGCCCGACTACCGGCGATTCCTGCTGTCATGGCGCCGATGAGGACCACGCCGCCGGGACCCACGCTCTCCAAGTGGCCGTCTCGGACCAGCACGGTCGCCATCGCACCGGCCACGGCGACCAGGCCCGGCGGCAGCACCGACCACAGCACCTGAGACCGCTTCAAGGACCGGGCTCGCGAATCTGCCGTCACAGCGGAGGGCATAGGCGACGACGGCTGGTCGCCCAGCGGCTTGGAAGGATCAGGCATAAATGTCCCCGGACAGTACGAAGATCAGGCCGAGCGCGCACGTTACCGCGCACCAGGACCCTGGCGTCAGCCCCTGTTGTGTACAGAAATCGATCTGTTGCTCTTGCTTTGCCTCAAAGCGGCCCCAACAAGGGCGCTGGACGTGTCGGTGGGTGATCAGGCAGGTAGCGAGGTCGATGAAGGCTTCGCGGATGGCGTCGTGTCGTTACCAGCGGATGTGCAGGCGACGAAGGCTGTGCGGCCAGGCGGTTGGGCCGGCCGCGTGGTGAGGTGCCTGCCGTGGCAGGTCCTGTTCCGCGCTGCTCGACCTGGTCGTCCAGCTCGGACTATTGCTGCGCCGGCGGGGACAGTCGGCCGGGCGGTGACACTGACGCTGCGGTTCGCAGGTGGCACCTCGTGGGAGAAGACACGGCGCCTGCCGGCGCCCTCCGCCCATGACGACGACCTGCGGGTGCTGGCCTACCAGCTGATGAACGCGGCCGCCCTGCAGCGTGGCCGCCTGACCGGACTCGCCCTCAAAGGCGAGGACCTCCTCGACGCCGGCCGGACCGAACAGGTCAGCCTCGACGTCGTCCGCGAGACACGGCTGGTGGCCGAGAACGTCATGGACCGCATCCGGGACCGGTTCGGTGCCCGGCCCATCGGCCCGGCCGCCCTGTACCGGCGCGCTTCCTGAGCCTGCTGACGCACCCCGGGAGGTGGAGATCGTGCTGCTGGATCCGCCGGGGCTGATCCCGAGGTGGCCGCAAGGCCTGCCGCACTGGCCCTACGCCCAGGCCGTCGACGAGGCCCTCACCCGCCGCGGCATCCCGCCCGGAACGGTCCGGGCAGACCACACCGGGCGCGAGCGCGGCGAGCGGATGTACATGGTGCTGGCCTGGGATGTGAGCCGCACTGCCGGACTTGGCGGTATACGCCTGCACTGGCATGAGGAGACCGGCTGGGCCTACGCCCTGATCGGTCCCGGCGCCCGGGCCATCGGGCCGCCCCGCCACGTCGACGCCCTGCACCACGCCTTCGCCACCCCTGAAGACATCGCCGAGGTGGCCGACCGGCTGGTGCGCGTCTGGCGCCGGCCGCAAGGCGAGTACAGCGCCGAATGGGACAGCGCGGCACAGACACGGGCCGCGATCAAGGCATTCCGCGTCTTGCGCAGGCACACTGTCGGCTGACTCCTTGGGAGTCCCGATCCTGCCTGCGGGCGCCGGCAGTGGCGGCCGTCTTCAGCGGCATTCCGCGCCGCAGCGGACGCCGAAGCAGATGCCGCCCCAAAGATCCGCAGGTCACGGTCCGCCCCATCGCGAGGACAGATGGCCGCGAGCGGGTGCTGCGCAGCTGGACAGCCCAGGGCGAAACCGCCCTGTAGGACGCGGGCGGCGACCGCCGCGACCGTGATGGCGGCGGCTGCCTGACCACCATCCGTCTCATCGTCGTCGCACCGACGGTGCCCAGGCGCTGGGCACTCGACCACCCCGTCCACGACCTGTTTCCCGGCCTGCCACGGCAGAAGTGGAAGCGTCGTTCCTGCGGCGAGGGAGCACACGGCCGACGGATTTACGACTGGGCCCGCGTCGAGGTCAGGCCCTGGCGCCGTGAGGACCGACGGCACTGGGTGATCGCCCGCCGCAGCGTCAGCAGGCCCGAGGAGACCTCCTACTACATCGCCTACTGCCCCGCCGACACCACACTCGACGAGCTCATCCCGATCGTCGGCAGCCGGTGGGCGGTCGAGGAATGCTTCCAGAGCGCGAAGCAGGAGTGCGGCCTGGACGACTACCAGGTCCGCCGCTATCCCGGCTGGCACCGGCACATGACCCTCGCCATGGCCGCTCACGCCTGCCTGACCGCTCTGCGGGCCAGCGAACTGGATGCGGAGAAAGCAGAAACGGATCCTCCCAGCTCATCCATCTCAGCCTCGCCGAGATCCGACGACTGATCACCCGCCTCACCGACCGCCGCCCCACCTCGGCCGACCACATCCTGCACTGGTCGACCTGGCGCCGCAGACGGCAACACCAGGCCCGCCTCAGTCACTACAAACGACGCGGCCACAGCCCCTGAACTGGCCAGCAATCAGGACAATCACCGTTGCAGTACTAGTGTGATGCGCCAGAAATCCTGAGGGTTAGTAAGTATCCTGTTGGCATGCCGCATTCGGGGCCTTCTGCTGTGGCGATCACGCTGTCCGAGGCCGAGCGTGCCGAGTTGGTGCGCCGGACGGAATTGCCGCATCGGCGCTCGGCCGAGAAGGCCCGCATCATCCTGGCGTGTGCGGACGGCATGTCGAACGCGGGTGTCACGCGGCTCGTCGGTGTCCAGGCCAAGACGGTCGGCAAGTGGCGTCGGGCTTTCGCTGCAGAGCGGATGGCCGGGCTCGAGGACGCCGGCTGGATTGGCCGGCCGAAGGCCGACCTGGTCCTCGACGATGCTGAGCGCAGACAGTTGCAGCAGTGGGCGCGGCAGGCCAGGACCGCCCAGTTCCTCGCGTTACGGGCCAAGATCGTGCTGCGCTGCGCGGAGGGCGGGACGAACCAGCAG
>NZ_JBEOWS010000465.1:0-6203 GCF_040296125.1 Streptomyces sp. NPDC002265
GTCACTGCGGCCGGGGCCCGCAGTGACGCAGACCGTGCCCGCTGTCGGGGCACACCCCAATGCGCTCAGTTGGTTACGGAACCAGGTACTCAGATCGTTCACGCAACTGCGGCCAGAACCAACTACGTAGAGTTCCACATCAGGCAGCCGGTTCAGGGAGCTCGCCGGGCCCGACCTCGATGATCTCCACACGAGTGCAGCCGGTCTCCTTCAGCGCCTTCTTCCGGCGCCTGGCCGCAGGCCTGTCGAAGCAGCCGGCAGAGACCTGCGAAACACCCTCAAGGTCCCTCCACACCAGGCCGTAACGCTGCACCGCAACCGTCATCGAAGCCATCCTCCCTGCACTCCCCCCACCCGTACGTCGCACGCAAGCATCATCCCCCGAATCCGTACGCCAACACGTCGCATCCCTCCAGCCGGCACCCTGTAGCCGGTGAAGGGATGCTGTCGGAACACTCCCCTGCAGGGGGCCGTGGCAGCAGAGGCAGAGCAACAAGCCGGTTGAGAACGGCCCTGTCTCCCACAACGCGACCGGTGTACTTCTGCGTGGCCAGACCGGTGGCAACGACCTCGAAGCGCTGCCGAACCACTGTCGGTCGTAGACGGACGCCGATGCCAGGGACTGCGCAGTCGGCGCTTTTCCGCTTCCATCGACTGTCCTGGATGACGCTCAAGGCCTTTCGGCAGTCCCTCCCTCGGCACGACGTGCTCTCCTTCAGATGTCGGCCACGCAGGAAGCATCGCGGCAGGCGACCTCGGCAGCGGGCAGCACGGTTCGCCGAGTTCATCCGCGGCCTGGGCAGCAACGACCCGCGGACGGTCAGGAGTGCCGGTTCACCGCGCGGCAGTGCGCCGCCATCGACTGTGGTGTGCTGCGCTGCTTTGGCCCTATTCCGAGTGCCGGGCCGCCGACCCGAACTGATTGCCGCCGGCACCTCCCGGAAGCCGCAGGCGTGATCGTCGTGGTTCGGAACACGGGATGCCCCCGCCAGAGTTGTGGCGGGGGCATCCCGTGTTCCGGCGCTTCGGTACGTCAGTCGGTGTGCCGGAACGCTGGGGCGCCGGTCAGCTGCTCGGCAGGGCGAAGTCAGCCTTGGTCAGGCTGCCGCGCTTCACACTCACCTCCCTGCTGCGCTTGTTGTATCCGTCGCTGGTGACCGTGATGGTCGGCGTGGTCTCCTTCAGCCACACGTCGTACACGCCGTGGCTGTCGGTCGTGACCGTGATGAGGTGCCGGCCTGCGTGTGAGAGGGCAACCGTCGCTCCGGGGAGGAGCTTGCCGGTGGTCGCGTCGGTGACCTTGCCGGAGATCTCCGCCCAGGAGGCGGGGGCGGTCGCCTTCAGGGTGACCCGGACCGGCTGGTACACGTACGGCGTGTCGGTGATCATGGACAGGGTGGCCGCGTACCTGCCGGGGGCCGCGAGAACCTTGGCGTCTGCGGTGACCCGGAGCCGAGTGGAGTGACCGGGCTTCAGCGTCACGGTCGTCCTGTTCTGCGACAGCCAGCCGACGTCGTCGCCGCCGCACTGGTCGAGCCCGGCCAGCATCGCTGCGCCGGTGGTGGTGGACACCCCGAACTCATCGGCCGTCCCGCCGATCTGGAAGAGCCCGCAGCCAGTACCGTGCCCGGCATCCGCGACCGCTGCGGGCGCGCTCGGCAGGTCGGTCCAGACATCGGCCACCGGGTCGTACTGCAGGGCGCGGTGGGTCATCGCCGCCCAGCCGGACGGGGGCGAGTCCATGCCCCCGACGACCTGGAGTCGGCCGTTGGCGGAGCTGTACGACGCACGGAGCTGGAAGTACGGCATGTCGGCGGCACGCGTCCAGGTGTCTCTCTTCGCGTGGTAGATGTACGTGTGCGCCAAGGGAGTGACGGGCCCGTGGACCTCGCTCAGGCCGCCCGCGCACACGATGCCGCCGTCGATCCCGCCGCATCCGCCGGCGCTCATGGCGATGGGGTAGTCGGCGATCCGGTTCCAGGTGTTACGCGCCGGGTCGTAGCGGTAGACGGCCGGGCTCGAGGACCCGTCGGCCGTGACTCCTCCGATCACGTACAGCTTGCCGTCGAGTACCGCGACGGCGGCATCAGCCAGTGCCTGCGGGAGATCAGCCACCCTCGACCAGCTGTCGCTGTCGGGGTGGTACGCGTAGGTGGTGGGCGTCCAGCCGACGGTCCCGCTCGCGTCGTAGCCGAAGCCGCCGGCCACGTAGAGCGTGCCGTTCACGAACGCGCCCGTGGCCGAGTTCCGCGGCTGCGGCAGGTCGGCGATCCGCGACCAGGACCGGGCAGCCGGGTCGTACACGTAACCGTGCCCGAGTACGTGCCCTCCCCACAGCTTGTCCATTCCGCCGACCGAGTACGTCTTGCCCCGATACGAACCCACGACACTGCCCCTGACCGGTTCGGGGTGGTCGGGCAGCGTGTGCCACGACCCGTCTGCCGCGGTCGGCTCGGTGGCTTCGGACGTGGTGGCGCTCTGCTCGGCCACCGTGACCTTGAGGGGCGCGTGTCCGGTGTTGGTGAGCGTGATGTCCTGGCTCGCCTTGCCGCCCAGCGCGGTGTTCAGCGACACCTTCCCGCGTGTGACCTTCAGCCGTCCGGCCTGCAGTGCGGGGTGGTAGGTGTGCACCGTGTCGGAGGCGGTGACGGTCGCCTTGGCCGTCGTGTACCGCGCAGCGGTCGTGGTGAGCGTGTTCTGCCCGGTCTTCGAGCTGTACAGCCAGTAGAAGCCGTCAGGCAGGCCGGGGTCGTTCGGGGTGGCGGTGCTGACCGCGGTGGCGTGCATGTCCGCGGCGTCGGCGGAAGTGGCCTTGACGGTGGCGCCGTCGATCGGCTGCCCGGTGTTGGCGTCGCTGACGCTGCCTTGGATCAGCCCGCCGCCGAGTGTGCGGCACTGACCGACCGACACACCGGACATCTCGAAGATCGACTGGCCGTCGCCGCTGAAGTGGAAGCGGACCTGGACCTTGCGGTGGCCCACGGCCTGGGTGAGCGGGACCTCGACGTGTCCGTAGAAATTGTCCTCGCCCTGGTACACCCTGCTCCAGGTTGCGCCGCCGTCGGTGGTGACGGACACGTCCGCCTCGGACCCCGACGGCAGCAGGGACAGCGCGTTGAACCGCAGGTCGGCGCTCTTGCGGTCGGTCAGATCGAAGGGCGGCGAGATCAGCGACGTGTCCTGTGCCCCGCCGCCGGTGCCGTAAGGGTTGGCGACGGCGAAACCGGCGTCGCCGATGAGGTTCCACTCCCCGTCGAACTCCCAGCCGTGTGCGGAGGGGTCCTTGTTGGTGACGGTCCAGCCGTACTTCGGCTGTTTGGTCCAGCCCTCGAAGCTGGCTTGTGCGGGATACGCGAAGCCGGGCGCGGTGCACTGCTCCAGGTCCGCGGCCACGGCGATGTCGTGCGTCACGTCGGCCGCACCGATCTTGATCGTGGAGTCGGACGTTTGGTATCCGGGATAGACCGGCGTGAGGTGCATCGTGTAGTCGGCCTGTTCGGGCAGATCCACGGAGTAGGCGCCGGTCTTCGCGTCGGTGTACAGCGCCCCGCTCGGGTAGCCGTCGATGGTGATCCTGGCGTAGAGCGGCCAGCCGTGCCCGGACGCGTCGGTCACCGTGCCCGACACCCTGTGGCTCGGAGTCTTCGTCAGTGCCATGTCCGCGGCGGCGGTGTGGTCGGCCGTCACCCCGATTCCGCTACGGGTGCCGGTCCCGTAACCGAAGAGCGACGCCGACACGTCGTAGGTGCCGGCCGGGACGGTGACGCGGTAGGCGCCTGTGCTGTCCGTCGTGGCGTGCGAGAGGAACTGGTCGGGCTTGTCCGTCAGCGTGACGGCCACCCCGGCCAGCGGCGTACCGGTCGCCAGGTCCGTGACGCGGCCGCTCACGACCCCCGACGGACCCTGGACGAGGGCGGAGACGCCGTCCGGTGTGCCGAGTCCGGTGGGCCCGTCCCAGCCGGGTCCGGCCTCGCACAATACGTCGCCGCAGGCGCCGTTGACGCCCTCGGTGATGTCGAAGAGACCCTTGGTCTGGTGGGCGTAGGGGTAGGTCACGGGGTACGTGTCCGCGACCGGGGTTCCCGCCAGCGCATACATCGCGGCGATCAGCGGCGAGGACAGGCTCGTGCCGCCCACCTGGAGCCAGCCGTCGTTGAGCGAGTTGTACACCGCCAGGCCGCTTTGCGGGTCGGCCACCGCAGAGATGTCGGCGGTGGCTCTGCGCGGGCAGTTCGTCGCCGATCCGCTCTGGTAGTCCGGCTGCGGCTCGAACGTCGAGCAGCCGCTGCCGGCGCCGGACCATGCGCTTTCCGTCCAGCCGCGCGCGGTGCCGGGGGCACGGGTCAGCAGCGTACCGCCGGTGGCGACGACATTCGGGTCGGACGACGGCCAGATGACCTCGTTGCCGGTGTCGCCGGAAGATGCGGTGACCACGACACCGGGATGGTCGAAGTCGGCGCCGCTCAGGTCGGACGCATGGGCGTCCGCCAGACCGTATGAGTTGGACACGAACTTGGCTCCGAGCTTCACCGCGGTATTGACGGCGGTGCCCAGGTCGCCCACGTTCGCGCTGTCCGCTTGGACCAGCAGGATGTGGCAGGCGGGGCAGGCCGCCGAGACAGCGTCGAGGTCGAGAGCGGTCTCCAGCGACCATCCCTTGTCGTCCGGCGGATAGTTGGTGCCGCCTTGCTGGTCGGTCTTGCGGAAGCACCCGTTCTGCGTGGTGCAGGCGGGCAGCCCGAACTGTTCGCGGTATTTGCCGAGATCGGCCTCCGCGTCGGCATAGCCATAGGCGTCCACGATCGCGACGGTCTGGCCCTGGCCGGTGGCCGGCAGGTGGTAGGCGGACTGAATGTCGGCGGGAGACAAGGCGGTGGACGACGGCCCGGCCGCTCGCACCATGACGCGCTGGTCGGATGTCGTCCGCACCAGTGCCTGGCAGCTAGCGGTGTGCTTCTTCGGCGTCGGGGTGTTGCAGTCTGCGGGCGCGTAGCGGTGAACCCGGCCGGAGATTTTCGCCAGCGAGGGCTTAGTGTCCTGCCGCGCCGCAGCAGCGTCCTTCTCTGCCTGCCGTGCCACCTCTGCCGGAACGGCGGCGGTGGGTTTGTGGGATCCAGTCGCCGGACCGGCCGCGACGGCGGGAACCTGCGCCGCGGCGAAGAGGCCCAGACAGGCGGCTATGAGGAACGAAACAGGAGCGCGCAGGCGCCCACGTCTTGTCATGAATAGACAGCCCTTCAGTGGTGTGGGGCGGAGTCAGAGCGGTTCGTAGCCGGAGGGCTCATCGAGTTCGGCACCTTCTGCGTCCGCGCACTCCGGCTCGTCGCGGTCGTCGTCGAGTTCGCGTCCACACGAACTCATGTTTTTGGCAACACTCATGAACAACCCTCAGTTGCTGTGGCCCGCACCAGCGCGGTCCGCCTGCGAGTATGAATTCGGCAGGCCGGCGTGAGCGATTGGCCAAATGGGCTAAAGAATGTGTGGACGCGCACGGACGAGTCCGCGTCGGTCAGAGGCTCCCCGCCTGCGCCACATGCACGGCCAACGCCGTTCTGGACGTCACCCCGTATTTGCGCATGGCCGACTTCAACTGCGCCGTGACGGTGCTGGGCGACCTCATCAGCTCGGCGGCTATCTGACGGTTCGTCAAGCCGTGCACCACGAGCCGCACCACCTCCAGTTCCCGTGGCGACAACTGGTTGCCGTATCCGCGCCGTCCCCCGCGGCTGCCGCCCCGCGCGGCCGGCGTGCACCGCTCGACACCCTCCTGCGCCCGTGTCGCCGCGTAGGGCCTCGGCAGCTGCGACCATGCCCGGGCCGCGTTGTCCCACGCCCGCGCCGCAGCGTCGAACTCACCCAGCCCCTCGGCGAGCACCGCCCGGCACTCCTGCAGTCCCGCATGCGCAGCGGGTGTGCACCGCCCGCTCAGCCCGTCGTCGAAAGCAGTCACGAGGCACTCGGCCTCCGCATGCCGCCCGACTGCTGTCAGCGAGGCCACTCGCACGGGTGCGACATCCGTCGCCCAGAACCAGATGCCCTTGCGCAGGACCAGACGAATGGGGTCCTCGGTCAGGGCAAGTGCCTCCTCGGCGTCGCCCGCGGAAAGCCTGAGCCGGGCCTGCGCCGCGGCGGGCTCCAGCCACAGGCCGATGGCGCAGCGGCGTTCGCCCTCCTCCCGCACGGTCCGCAGCAGATCTTCGACC
>NZ_JBEOWS010000466.1:0-6192 GCF_040296125.1 Streptomyces sp. NPDC002265
GGTCGGCCCCATGGCTACTCCTGACTTCATCCGCGAACTGCGGGCCTCCGCCGGACAGCAACTGCTCTGGCTCCCCGGAGTGACCGCCCTCGTCTTCGACGACGCGGGCAGAGTGCTGCTGGGCCGCCGCTCCGACACCGGCAAGTGGTCCGTCATCGGCGGTATCCCGGAGCCGGGGGAGCAGCCCGCCGCGTGCGCCGTGCGGGAGGTCGAGGAGGAGACCGCGGTACGGTGCGTCGTCGAGCGGGTCGTCCTGGTCCAGGCGCTGACGCCGGTCACGTACGCCAACGGGGACATGTGCCAGTACATGGACATCACCTTCCGCTGCCGTGCCGTCGGCGGGGAGGCCCGGGTCAACGACGACGAGTCGCTCGACGTGGGCTGGTTCGAGGTGGACGCCCTGCCCGACCTCAACGAGTTCGCCCGGCACCGGATCAAGCTGGCACTGTCCGACGGGCCCACCTGGTTCGACCCCGCCGGCCCCCTCTGAGCGGTGGAAGCACCGGGACGGCACCCCATAGGGGCAAGCCCCATTACTGCGCCCTGAAGTATGGGCTTTGAGCACATGGGGCGGGGTGGGGCGGCTGCCTAGGGTCGGGGCATGACCGCGCCCAGTGCCCTCCCTGTTCCGCCCGCCGTCCCGCTCGACCTCGGCGGCCGCACCGCCCTGGTCACCGGCGCCGCCGGCGGCATCGGCAGAGCCTGCGCCCTGCGGCTGGCCGCCGCCGGCGCCAAGGTGAGAGCGGTCGACCGCGACGTCCGGGGCCTGGAGGCACTCGCCGGACGAGCCGTGGACCTGCCCGGCGGCGTCGAGCCGCAGGTCCTCGACCTCACCGACCTGGACACCGCCGAACTCGCCGCCGCGGGCACCGACATCCTGGTCAACAACGCCGGGCTGCAACTGGTACGGCCCATCGAGGAGTTCCCGCCCGACGTCTTCCACACCGTGCTCACCGTGATGCTGGAGGCGCCGTTCCGGCTCATCCGCGGCGCCCTTCCCCACATGTACGGGCAGGGCTGGGGCCGCATCGTCAACGTGTCCTCGGTGCACGGGCTGCGGGCCTCCCCCTACAAGTCCGCCTACGTCGCCGCCAAGCACGGCCTGGAGGGGCTGTCCAAGACGGCCGCACTCGAAGGCGCCGCGCACGGCGTCACCTCGAACTGCGTGAACCCCGCCTATGTGCGCACCCCGCTGGTCGAACAGCAGCTCAGTGATCAGTCGAGGGCGCACGGGATCTCCGAGGAGCGCGTGCTCTCCGAGGTGCTCCTGAAGGACAGCGCGGTCAAACGGCTCATCGAACCGGCGGAGGTCGCCGAGGCGGTGGCCTATCTGTGCAGTCCGGGGGCGTCGTTCGTGACCGGCACGTCCCTGGTGCTGGACGGTGGCTGGACCGCACACTGAGCAGGCTCCTGCCGCCGTGCGCCGGAGTTGTCCACAGGCCTGACGCCGCGGCCGTGCCATGGGGGATCCTGTGACCATGTCCCGCGATCATGTGCAGTCGGCCGAGCGTCCCGCCCGCGAGGCCGGCCCTTCGTCCCACCCGGCCGAGGCGCCGTTCCTGGAGCTCCTGGCCCGGGGCGCGGCCGTCGACGCCTACGAGGAGCCGGTGCTGCGGGCCCGCGCCGCGGCGGAGCCGGCCGCACGGATCGCCGCCCTCGAACACGCCAAGCTGCTCGCCCTGCGCGTGCGTTCGGAGCTGGAGGGACGGCGGCGGCGCGAGGCCGAGCTGTCCGCGCTCTTCGAGACCGCGCACGACCTGGCCGGGCTCAGGGACCTCGACGCCGTCCTCCCGGCGATCGTCCAGCGCGCCCGGTCGCTGCTCGGCACCGACGTCGCCTACCTCAGCCTCCACGACCCGGCCCGGGGCGACACCTACATGCGGGTCACCGTGGGCTCGGTCGCCGCCCGCTTCCAGCAACTGCGGCTGGGGATGGGCGAGGGCCTCGGCGGCCTCGTCGCGCAGACGGCCCGGCCCTACGTCACCGACGACTACTTCCGGGACGGCCGGTTCCAGCACACCACCACCATCGACGCGGGCGTCCAGGACGAGGGCCTGGTCGCCATCCTCGGCGTACCCCTGATGCTGGGACCCCAGGTCATCGGGGTGCTCTTCGCCGCGGACCGCCGGGCCAGGGTCTTCGAGCGGGAACAGATCGCCCTGCTCGGCTCCTTCGCCGCCCTCGCCGCGGCGGCCATCGACACCGCCAACCTGCTCACCGAGACCCGCTCCGCCCTGGCCGGCCTGGAGAGGGCCAACGAGATCATCAAGGACCGCAGCGCCGTCATCGAACGCGCCTCCGACATCCACGACCGGCTCGCCGAACTCGTCCTGCGCGGCGGCGGGGTGCACGACGTGGCCGCCGCCGTCGCCGAGGTCCTCGACGGCACGGTCGAGTTCACCGAGTCCGCCGGCACCTCGGCCCCGGCCCTGGAGGCGTCCCGTGCCGAGGGACACGCCGTACGGCACGGCAAGGACTGGATCGCCGCCGTGACCGCGGGCGGCGAACTGCTCGGCGCCCTGGTGCTGCGCGGCCACCCGGACCTCGACCCGGTCGACCAGCGCACCCTGGAACGCGCGGCGATGGTCACCTCCCTGCTGCTGCTCGCCCGACGCTCCGCCGCCGAGGCCGAACAACGGGTGCGCGGCGAACTCCTCGACGACCTGCTGGACGCCCGTGACCGCGACCCACGCCTGTTGCGCGAACGCGCCACGCGGCTGCACGCCGACCTCGACGCCACCCATGTCGTGCTCGCCGCCCGCCTCGACGGCCCCACGGCCGACGCCGACCAGGAGGCGGCCGCCCGCCGGCGGCTGTGGTCGGCGGCCTCGCACCTCGCCGCCACCCGGCACGGGCTGGCCGCGGCCCGCGACGGCGGCACCGTACTGCTGCTGCCCCTCGTCCGCGGCGACACCGTCACCGACCTCGCCCGGCGCACCGCCCGGCACCTGGGTACGGCCGTCCACGAGGCGGTCACCGTCGGCGCCTCGGCCGCGGTGGACGGCCTCGCCGCGCGCCCGGACGGCGTGGCCGCTGCCTACGTGGAGGCGCGACGGTGTCTCGACGCCCTCCGGCTGCTGGGCCGCACCGGGGACGGCGCGGCCGCCGACGACTTCGGGTTCCTCGGCCTGCTCCTTGCCGGCGACCGGGACATAGCCGGGTTCGTCGACCGCACCGTCGGCCAGGTGGTGGCGTACGACGAGCGGCGCGGCACCGATCTGCTGCACACCCTCGACGCGTACTTCGCCTGCGGGATGAGCCCGGCCCGTACCAAGGACGAACTGCATGTCCATGTGAACACGGTCGCCCAGCGTCTGGAGCGCGTCGGCCGGCTGCTCGGCGAGGACTGGCAGAGTCCGGCCCGTGTCCTGGAGATCCAGCTCGCCCTGCGCCTGCACCGGCTGTCGGCGGCGTGACGCCGCCGACCCCGCACGCGGGGCGCACGGGGTCGGGGGACGGGCGGGAACCGGCGGCTCAGGCGATGTGCGCGTCCGCCGCCGGTGCCGAAGCGGTATCGGCCACGGCCTCGGCCGAGACGTCCGCGAGGTCGCGCAGCCGGGTCTCCTTCGCCACCAGCACGGCGACCACCGTCAGAGCGGCCGCGGCGATCACGTACAGGGCTATCGGAGTGGAGCTGTCGTAGTCGGACAGCAGCGCGGTGGCGATCAGCGGCGCCGGCGCGCCCGCGGCGACCGAGGCGAACTGGGCGCCGATGGAGGCACCGGAGTAACGCATCCGGGTCGCGAACATCTCCGAGAAGAACGCGGCCTGCGGCGCGTACATCGCCCCGTGCAGCACCAGACCCACCGTCACCGCGAGGACCAGGCTGCCGAATCCACCGGTGTCGATGAGCGAGAAGAACGGGAACATCCACAGTCCGACCCCGACCGCACCCAGCAGATACACCGGCCGGCGGCCCACCCGGTCCGACAGCGCGCCCCACGCCGGGATCACCGCGAAGTGCACCGCCGACGCGATCAGCACCGCGTTGAGCGCGGTCTGCTTGGAGACACCGGCCGAGGTGGTGGCGTAGACGAGGATGAAGGCGGTGATGACGTAGTAGCTGATGTTCTCCGCCATGCGCGCGCCCATCGCCACCAGGATGTCGCGCCAGTGGTGGCGCAGCACCGACACCAGCGGCAGCTGCTCGGTCGCCTCGGCACGGGTCGCCTTGCGCGCCTCGGCCCGGGCCAGCGCCTCCCGGAAGACCGGCGACTCGTCGACGGACAGCCGGATCCACAGACCGACGGCCACCAGCACACCGGACAGCAGGAACGGGATGCGCCAGCCCCAGCTGCCGAAGGCGTCGTCCGACAGCACGGCGGTCAGCAGGGACAGGACGCCGGTCGCCAGGAGCTGCCCGGCGGGGGCCCCGGTCTGCGGCCACGAGGCCCAGAACCCGCGCCGCCGCGCGTCGCCGTGCTCGGACACCAGCAGCACGGCGCCGCCCCATTCGCCGCCCAGTGCGAAACCCTGCACCAGCCGCAGCGCGGTCAGCAGCACCGGGGCGGCCGCCCCGACACTGGCGTGCGTCGGCAGCAGTCCGATCGCGAAGGTGGCCCCGCCCATCAGCAGCAGGCTCAACACCAGCAGCTTCTTGCGGCCGAGCCGGTCGCCGTAGTGCCCGAACACCAGCGCGCCCAGCGGCCGGGCGGCGAACCCGACGGCGTACGTCAGGAACGACAGCAGGGTGCCGACCAGCGGATCGGAGTCGGGGAAGAACAGCTTGTTGAAGACGAGCGCGGCTGCGGAGCCGTAGAGGAAGAAGTCGTACCACTCGATGGTGGTGCCGATGAGGCTGGCGGCGACGATGCGCTTGAGGTTGCCGGGTGTCGGGGGAGCGGATGCTGCTGAGGCCATGTGCGCCACTTCCTCGTGTGCGGTGGGGACGGGTACGTGTCGGCACACCGTAGAAACAGGCAGTTGAGGCGCACATGTGGCGGGACGACATAGTTCGACGGACAGCTATGCGTGCGGCCACCATGCTGAGTCACGGAAGAGTGATTCCGGGGCTCGCGGACGGGCGAAGCGCGGGCTGTCCGGGACGCGTGGTTCGGAGTAATTTGGTGGTGCGGTGCTGACTCCCGTGCTGGTTCGGTGCTGACCAAAAGCCCACGTCATCAACCGTGTTCACCCCTCCCCGTGCTGACTTGGTGCCAACTACGCTCCGTTGAACTCGGACACTTTGGGGCTGATCGTCTCCGGGCTGTCGCGGCGCAGCCGACGAGCCAGGTCCACAGATCGGCGCTGTCCGGGTGGCGGATTTTCGGGGCGGTCCAGCCCAGGGTTTGCTTCACGAGCCTGAAAGTGTGTTCCAGGCCGAAGCGTCGGAGGAAGGACTGCCACCAGGGGTTCACGTCCGCGCCGGTGGCGGCGGTGGCCGAGCACCACAGTCAGATCGGTTTCGGGTCTGGGTCGCCGGGCAGACGGTCGACCTTCAGGCGGATCAACTTGCCGTGGAAGACGGGAGTTCTTCCTTGGCGTGGTTCAGCCAGGGGCTGCGGTGGGTGAGCCGGGGGTTCATCCGGTCCCAGGCCGTTGTGGTGGCCGTGCCCGTAACAGGTGATGTCCGTGGCGGTCGTGACGTCGGGCTCTTGCCGGCTCTCGGGCTTCTTGAACGTGAGGAAGCCGCAGTGCCGGCGGGGACGTCCGCCCCGGGGATCCGACCGGGCGGGGCCAGGGTCGCGGAACATGACGTGATCGATTCCAAGGGATCAGCTGCGCACATGAGGTGAGGGATCCCAAGGTGCGGTTGTGACGCCAGACTTGGACTCCCTGGCCACCGCAATGCACGTGAAATCCGACGACCTGGTGAAGGCATCGCCGCATCTCGCGCCATGGCGACCGACGGTCAGGATCACCCCCAAACCCGCCGACGCCGAGCTGCGTATTGGCGCACGAACCTCACGCCACGACAGGTGGCGTCAGTGTTCGGGATCTCGAAGTCGGCGGCCGACCGAATCCTGGACCACCTTGCACCGCTGCTGGCGATCTCGCCTGCTCGCCGACCTCGCAAGGACACCGCTTACATCGTGGACGGCACCCTGGTATCCACCCGCGATAGGAGTCGACCATTCACCTGCGGTGACGCCCCGCAGATCCTGCTGGCCAAATGTGCAGTTATGCCGCGAGCGTGAGGTCGAGGCGGGCGAGGTGGCTGGTGCGGGTGTGGTCGAGGGGCTGGCCGTTCCA
>NZ_JBEOWS010000467.1:0-6152 GCF_040296125.1 Streptomyces sp. NPDC002265
GACGACCCGCGGGTCGACGTTCGGCCGTTCGGGTGTCCGTGGGCCGCGATCCATGCCCGCGCGCGGTCCGCGGTCCGTGTCCGCGCGTGGGCTGCGATCCGTGGTCCGCGATCCGTGGGCCGGGGACCCGTGGCGGGGCCACGCGCGGGCCGGGCGGTCCGGAGCGCTGTTCCTCGTGGTCCCGGGCGTGCGGCACGATGGGGGTATGGCAGCCACGAACGATCACCCGGGTGAGCAGGCGGCGCAGGACCCCGTCAAGCTGATCGCCGTCCGCGACACCGCGCTCAGCCTGGACGAGGTCTTCCGGGCCGTCGGGGACGACGCCGCGGGCGGGACCGCGCTGTTCGTGGGGACCGTGCGCAACCACGACGGCGGCAGCGACGTCGACGGACTCGGGTACTCGTGCCACCCCAGTGCCGAGGCCGAGATGCGGCGGATCGCGGAGAAGGTCGTCGCGGAGTACCCCGTACGGGCGCTGGCCGCGGTCCACCGGATCGGGGACCTGACGATCGGTGATCTCGCCGTCGTCGTCGCCGTCTCCTGCCCGCACCGGGGCGAGGCGTTCGAGGCCTGCCGGAAGCTGATCGACGATCTCAAGCACGAGGTGCCGATCTGGAAGCACCAGAGGTTCTCCGACGGCACCGAGGAATGGGTCGGCGCCTGCTGAATTTCGTATCACCCGTCCGGTTGCGTAACCGGACCCCTGGCGTGAGCGTTGTCAGTGCGGATGGTTAATCTGCTGATCAGTCAGTTGCGATCGCTCGATAGGGGTTGGGAGGTCGGCATGGGGGCACTCGCCTGGTTGCTGATTCCGCTTGTGGCTGCGATCGGAGCCGGCCTATGGGGCACCTGGGCCAACCGGACGAGAAAGGCCCGCGGCGACGGTCCTGAACTGGACGGTTATGCCCGATTCCGGGCCGCGATGGAGAAGTCGCACACCGGCGTGCCGGAGAAGGCGCACGCCGACGCGGTGGACGCGGTGGACGCGCTGGAGAAGACGCCCAGCGGCACCTGACAGTGACGCCGGGCGGTACCTGACGGTGACGCCCGGCGGTACCTGACAGGGTGGCCCTGACGGTGCGCTGACAGACGCGTCCCGTACTGTCGACTCATGCCACGCCGCACTGCGACGATGCTCGCGTCCACCCTGATGCTGATCGCGCTCCTGTGCGCGGGGGTGTTCATCCCCGTGCCGTACTCGGAGCTGTCACCGGGGCCGACGGTGAACACCCTCGGCGATCACGGCGGTGAGCCGGTGTTGCAGATCTCGGGGCACAAGACGTATCCGACCAGCGGCAACCTGAACATGACCACGGTGCGGGTCACCAGTGCCGACTACCGGATGAACCTCGTCGAGGCCGTCTACGGGTGGCTGGCGCACGACAACAAGATCGTGCCGCACGACACGCTCTACCCGAACGGCAAGACCGAGGAGCAGTCCACCCAGGAGAACGCCGAGGAGTTCAGCCAGTCCCAGGAGAGCGCCAAGGTCGCCGCCCTGACGGAGCTCGGCATTCCGGTCAAGGCGTGGGTGATCGTCGCGACGGTCGGCAAGGGCTCCCCGGCCGAGGGGCGGCTGCACGCCGGTGACGTGATCAAGGCGGTCGACGGCACGGCGGTCAAGGAGACCACCGACGTGGCGAAGCTCGTGACGAAGCACAAGCCCGGCGAGAACGTCGTCTTCACGGTCGTGCCCGCCAAGGAGCAGGCCGCCGCCGAGAAGGAGAACCGGACGGCCACCACGACCGAGAAGGTCACGATCACCACCACCACGTCCGACGACAACAACCCGAAGCGGGCCATCGTCGGGATCAGCGCCGGAACCGACCACACGTTCCCGTTCACCATCGACATCAAGCTCGCCGACGTCGGCGGCCCGAGCGCCGGTCTGATGTTCGCGCTCGGCATCTACGACAAGCTCACCCCGGGCAGCCTGACCGGAGGCAAGTTCGTGGCCGGCACCGGGACCATCGAAGACGACGGCACGGTCGGTCCCATCGGCGGCATCGAGATGAAGACCGTCGGCGCCCGCGACAAGGGCGCCCAGTACTTCCTGACGCCCGCCGACAACTGCGCGGCCGCCGCCAAGGACACCCCCTCGGGGCTGCGCCTGGTCAAGGTGAAGACCATCGACGACGCCCTCGACGCCCTCAAGGACATCCGCTCGGGCAACACGGCCGACCTGCCGAAGTGCACCACCAAGGGCTGAGACTCCGCACTCCGTACGGCACCGGGGGCGCCCCTCGCTCGAAAGGGGCGCCCCCGGTGCCGTACCGCCGTACCGCCGTATCGCCGGTCCGTGACTGGCCTCAGTCCTCGAACGTCGCCGTCAGGGCCTCCGCCAGTCCCGGGACCAGGTCGGCGCCCGTGAGGACCTCCGTCGGGGAGTCCTTCTCACGCAGGCGCACAGCCGACTCGCGCGCGCCGTCGCGCAGCACCGCGACCGTCATACGGACCTCCTGGCGCTGCGGGTGCTCGGACACCCACTTCGTCAGCTTCGCGTCGCTCAGGCCCTGCGGGACCTGCGCCTCGACGGACGGCGGCAGCATCAGTCGCTCCACGGTGAGCGCGCAGCCGACCACCGCGTCGGGCCAGGCGATCGTGGCAAGGAACTCGTCGAGCGCCTTGTCCGTTGGAATCTCGTCCTGCTCGATCGGGGTGAGACCGGTGGAGGTCTCCGCTTCCTCACCCAGACCGAGCTGGGCCGCGAGTGAGGGTTCCTGAGCCCGCAGCCGTGCGGTGTCGACAAGGGCGAAGAGGCGGGCGGGCTGGTCCCAGCCGAGGCCGGAGGCGTACTCGTCGATCTCGAGTACGGCCCGGGTGAGCGGGCTCGCCGCCATGGGAGTGTTGGACATGGTCACAATCCTGCCTCGTTCCTGGCCGGAATCGGGAACCGAGTAAAGCGTGAGTAAGTTGCATAGGTGTGGGTCTGCGATCGCGAGGCCCCGGGGAGGGCCCGCAAAAATGCGGCCCTGACGTATCGACAGCGAACTTCGAGGTGCACACCTTGGCTTTCCAGATGCCGGACCGCGGCGGAGGCCCGACAGGGCCGCGGATCAGAGTGGGCCGCCCGTCCCGGCGTGTCCGGACCCTGCTCATGACGCTGGGCGTCCTCGCCGTTCTCGGCATGGCGTTCACCATGTTCTCGGGCTTCTGGACGAACTGGCTCTGGTACCGCTCGGTGAAGTACTCGTCCGTGTTCACGACGACGCTGTTCACCAAGACCGGACTCTTCTTCGTCTTCGGTCTGCTGATGGCCGTCGCGGTCGGGTTCAACATCTGGATCGCCCACCGGATGCGCCCGCCGCTGAGCGCGATGTCGATGGAGCAGCAGAACCTCGACCGCTATCGGATGGGCATCGCGCCGTACAAGAAGTGGCTGCTGTTCGGTATCACCGCGCTGGTCGGTCTCGTGGCGGGCGCGTCCGCGTCGAGCCAGTGGCGGACCTGGCTGATGTGGGTCAACGGCGTGCCCTTCCACCAGAAGGACCCGCAGTTCCACCTCGACGTCTCCTTCTACGCCTTCGACCTGCCCTGGTACCGCTTCCTGCTCGGCTTCGGCTTCGCCGCCACGATCCTGTCCCTGATCGCCGCCGCGCTCACCCACTACCTGTACGGCGGGCTGCGCATCACCAGTCCGGGTGCGCGGGCCACGGCAGCGGCCACCGGACACCTGTCGGTACTCCTCGGTGTCTTCGTCGCCCTGAAGGCGGTCGCGTACTGGCTCGACCGGTACGGCCTCGCGGTCAAGTCCAGCGACTTCAAGGCGACCGACAACTGGACGGGCCTCAGGTACGTCGACGCGAACGCCTACCTGCCCGCCAAGACGATCCTGTTCTGCATCGCCGTCATCTGCGCCCTGCTGTTCTTCGCCACCCTGTGGCGGCGCACCTGGCAGCTGCCCATGATCGGCTTCGGCCTGATGGTGCTCTCCGCGATCCTCATCGGCGGCCTGTACCCGGCGATCGTCCAGAAGTTCCAGGTCCAGCCGAACGAGCAGGCCAAGGAAGCGCCGTACGTCGAGAAGAACCTCAAGGCGACGCGTGAGGCGTACGGCATCGACGGCACGCAGGTCACCGAGTACTCCGGCAAGAGCAGCACGACGGACAAGACCAAGCTGCGGGACGACGTCGACGACACGGCGAGCATCCGCATCATGGACCCCAACATCGTCTCGCCCACGTTCCAGCAGCTCCAGCAGATCAGGAACTACTACGCGTTCCCGACCAACCTGGACGTCGACCGCTACACCAAGGACGGCAAGGCCCAGGACACCGTCCTCGGTCTGCGCGAGCTGAACCTCAACGGCATTCCGAAGAACAACTGGATCAACGACCACTTCCGCTACACCCACGGCTACGGCGTGGTCGCCGCCAAGGGCACGGAGGCCGACTCCGAGGGCCGGCCGGTCTTCACCGAGTCCGACCTGCCGTCCACCGGCGACCTCGGGACGTACCAGCAGCGGGTCTACTACGGCGAGAAGACCACCACCTACTCGATCGTCGGCGGTCCCCAGAAGGAGATCGACTACTCCGACGACAACGGCGAGAAGACCACCAGTTACCAGGGCGACAGCGGGGTCAGCCTCTCCAACCCGGTCAACCGGGCCGCGTACGCGGTCGCGTTCGGGGAGCCGCAGATCCTGTACTCCGGTGCCATCGGCGACGGTTCGCGGATCCTGTACAACCGCACGCCCAAGGAGCGCGTCGAGGCGGTCGCCCCGTGGCTGACCATCGACGGCGACGCCTACCCGGCGGTCGTGGACGGCAAGATCCAGTGGATCGTCGACGCCTACACCACCACCAACGGGTATCCGTACGCCTCCCGTACGACGCTCGGCGACACCACGGCGGACTCGCTGACCGCGACGAACAACTCGCGTGCGGTGGTGGCCCAGCAGAACCAGGTCAACTACATCCGCAACTCGGTGAAGGCGACCGTCGACGCGTACACCGGTGATGTCACGCTCTACCAGTGGGACACCAAGGACCCGGTCCTGAAGACCTGGATGAAGGCGTTCCCGGGCACGGTGAAGGACAGGACGGCCATCCCGGCCTCCCTGATGGACCATCTGCGGTACCCGCAGGACCTGTTCAAGGTCCAGCGCGAGCTGCTCACCCGCTACCACGTGAAGGACGCGCAGACGTTCCTCAGCGGCAGCGAGGTGTGGCAGGTGCCGGACGAGCCGACCAACAAGTCGGGCGACGCGGTGCCGCCGTACTACCTGAGCATGAAGATGCCCGACCAGGCGGACCAGGCGTTCTCGCTGACGACGACGTTCACGCCCAACGGCCGTGACAACCTCAGCGCGTTCATGGCGGTCGACTCGGAACCGGGCACCTCCGACTACGGCAAGATCAGAATCCTGAAACTGCCGACCAACACCACGGTCAACGGACCCAAGCAGGTCCAGAGCCAGTTCAACTCCGAGCAGGACATCGCCGAGTCCATCAAGCTGCTGAAGGGCGGCGACTCCGATGTCGAGTACGGCAATCTGCTGACCGTGCCCCTGGACGGCGGACTGCTCTACGTGGAGCCGGTCTACGTACGCGGTGGCGGACTCAAGTACCCGCTGCTGCGCAAGGTGTTGGTGACCTACGGAGGTGCCACCGCGTTCGAGGACACCCTCGACCAGGCTCTCGACAAGGTCTTCGGTGCGGAGGCCTCGACCACGCCACCGCCGGACGAGGGCACGACCACCCCGCCGCCGTCGGCCAACCCGACCGTCCAGGAGGCCCTGGGCGACGCCCAGAAGGCCTTCGACGCCGGCCAGGAGGCGCTGAAGAAGGGTGACTGGCAGGCGTACGGAGAGGCGCAGAAGGATCTCCAGGACGCGCTGAAGCGTGCCGAGGACGCGCAGGCCAAGGCCGGCGGGACCGGTGGGAGCGGCGGCAGCCCCGGGGCGAGCCCGAGCCCGAGCGCCAGCCCGAGTGCCGCGCCGAGCGCCACCCCGAGTGCCGGTCCGAGCGGTGGCTGAGTGGGGCTGAGCTGCGGCTGAGCCGCAAATGAGTGAAGAGCTCCCCTCGCGCCGTGATACGGTTGAGAAACAACGGCGCGGGGTGGAGCAGCTCGGTAGCTCGCTGGGCTCATAACCCAGAGGTCGCAGGTTCAAATCCTGTCCCCGCTACTGATCGCGAAGGCCCGGATCCTCC
>NZ_JBEOWS010000468.1:0-6146 GCF_040296125.1 Streptomyces sp. NPDC002265
GGGGGTGCCGCCCCCCCCGGATCGGCCGGGCGCGGCACACCACCGGGAACGGCGGCCGGTACAGCCGTACTACGCGCCCTTCGGCCCGGCCTGCTGCACCACCTCGAAGGACCACAGGGTGGACCCGCTCGCCGCGGGCTTGGGACGCTCCCCGCCCTCCGCACCGCCGCCACCCTGGTGGGCGGCCTTCATCGGGCCCTCCATCCACGCCTGGAACGAGGCGTCGTCACGCCAGCGCGTGTACACAAGATAGGTGTCGGTGCCCTCGACCGGCCGGAGCAGCTCGAACCACTCGAACCCGTCGGAGTTCTCCACCGCGTGGGCACGGGACGCGAAACGCTTCTCCAGCGTTTCCCGCTGTTCGGCAGGGACCGTCAGTACGTTGATCTTGACTACGCTCATGCCCCCATCCTGGCCCATGGCGGCGGGCCGCCGGACGGCGGCTCGCTCATGACCGGGAGCACGCGTGCCGACGGGGAGCGCGCCCGATGTTTCTTGGCCGCGCGTCAGCTGATCTCATGTCACTTCCGTGTCCCTGTAATGCGCGAGTAACGGCCCCTCTCTAGCGTCCGGGCTCCCCCGTTCCGTTCAGGAGGAGCAACCCGATGCACCTGTCCCGACCGCCACGGCGCAGATCCGCCGCATGGGTGGCGGCCGCGTTCACCGCGACCGCTCTGATCTCCGGCGCGATACCGGCCGTCGCCGCCGACACCCCGTCCGCGGCCGCGAGCGCGACGATCGACCCGTCGCTGCGCGGCGCCGTCGCCCAGGGCGGCGACGTGACGTTCTTCGTCGTCCTGAAGGACCAGGCGGACCTGTCCGGCGCCAAGAAGCAGAAGACGCACGCCGCGCGGGCCAAGGCCGCCTTCAAGGAGCTGCGCGCGACGGCCGCGGACAGCCAGGCCTCCCTCAAGTCCTTCCTGGACAAGAAGAAGATCGGCCACCAGGACTACTGGATCGCCGACGCCATCCAGGTCACCGGCGACCAGGCCCTGGTGAACGAGCTGGCGAAGCGTTCGGACGTCGCGTCGATCGTCAAGGAGCAGCACTACAAGCTCGACGACATCGAGACCGCCGACAGCAAGATCACCACGTCGCGCACGGACTCCTCCGCGAACGGCGACGACACCCCCGAGTGGGGCGTCGCGGACATCAACGCCGACGACGTGTGGAGCCAGTACGACGACCGCGGCGAGGGCATCGTCATCGCCAACGTCGACTCGGGCGTGCAGTACAACCACCCCGACCTGATCGCCCAGTACCGCGGCAACAACGGCGACGGCTCCTTCACCCACGACTACAACTGGTACGACCCGACCGGCCAGTGCGGCACCAGCGGCGTCCCCTGCGACAACAACGGCCACGGCACCCACACGATGGGCACGATGGTCGGCAAGCACGGCATCGGTGTCGCGCCGAACGCCAAGTGGATCGCCGCCAAGGGCTGTGAGTCGTCCTCCTGCTCGGACGAGTCACTGCTCGCGGCCGGACAGTGGATCCTCGCGCCGACCGACCACAACGGGCAGAACCCGCGTCCGGACCTCGCGCCGAACATCGTCAACAACTCCTGGGGCGGCGGCGACACGACGTTCTACCAGGACATCGTCGAGGCGTGGAACGCCGCCGGCATCTTCGAGGCGTTCGCGGCCGGCAACGACGGTGACGGCAAGACCTGTTCCACCGCGCACGCCCCCGGCTCGCAGGCCCCGTCCTACGGCGTCGGCGCCTACGACTCCACCGGCACCATCGCCTCCTTCTCCGGCTTCGGACCCTCGCTCGTCGACGGCTCCATGAAGCCGAACATCTCGGCGCCGGGTGTCAAGGTCCAGTCCACCTGGCCCGGTTCGTCGTACAACACCGAGTCCGGTACGTCGATGGCGACCCCGCACGTCGCCGGTGCCGTGGCCCTGCTCTGGTCGGCGGCCCCCTCACTCATCGGCAAGATCGACGAGACCCGTGCGCTGCTCGGCCAGGGCGCGCGCAACGTCGACGACACCCACTGCGGCGGCACCGCCGACATGAACAACGTGTGGGGCGAGGGCAAGCTCGACATCCTCGCCTCCGTCGACCTGGCCCCGCACACCGCCGCCACCGTCACCGGCAAGGTCACCGACAAGGCGACCGGCGCGGCCCTCGCCAACATCACCGTCAGGGCCACCGGCACGGGCGGCGACGTCCGCACGGTCACCACCGGCGCCGACGGCGCGTACAAGCTCCCCCTGCCGGCCGGCACGTACTCCTTCGCCTTCAGCGGCTACGGCTACGCGAACGGCTCGGTCACCGGTGTCACGGTCACCGAGAACGAGGCCCTCGCCCAGGACATCGCGCTGACCGCGGTGGCCTCGCACAAGGTCACGGGCACCGTCCTCGACGTCACCGGAAAGGCGCTCGCGGGTGCCACGGTCGAGGTGACCGGCGCCCCGGTCGCCGCCGTCACCACCGACGCCAAGGGCAAGTACTCCTTCGCGGCGGTCGCCGAGGGCACCTACAGCCTGACGGTCAAGCCCGCGGCACCCGTCCTGTGCAACGGCGTCTACACCGGCACCGCCACCGTCGTCTCGGCCGACCTGACCAAGGACGTCCAGGTCCCGGCCCGCACCGACAGCTCCGGCAACAGCTGCGCCCCGGCCGCCTACTCCTGGATCGCCGGCTCCAAGAAGGTCTCCCTGACCGGCGACGAGGACTCCGCGGCCGTCTCGCTGCCCTTCCCGGTGAAGCTGTACGGGGTCTCGTACTCCTCGGCCTCCGTCACCACCGACGGCCTGGTGAACTTCCTGTCCTCGCGCGTCGGCGACTACGGCAACACCGCGCTGCCGACGACCGGCGCGAACAGCGTCAAGGGCATCATCGCCCCGCTGTGGGACGACCTCACCCTCGACAAGAAGTCGTCGGTGCAGACCGCCACCGCCGGCACCGCGGGCAGCCGCAGGTTCGCCATCGTCTGGAACAACGCCGCCTACGCCAACGGCACTTCGGGCCGCGCCACGTTCGAGGCCGTCTTCGACGAGGCCACCGGCGCCGTGACCCTCCAGTACCAGTCGGTCGCGGACAAGGGCGCGGGCGCCACCGTCGGCATCGAGAACCAGTCCGGCACCGACGCCCTCCAGTACTCGTACAACCAGTCCGTCCTCACCGACGGCACCGCGATCCGCTTCTCGCAGGGAGTCAAGTGATGAGAGCCCACCACTCGCGGCGGGCCCTGCAGCTCGCCTCCGCCCTGGTCGCGGCGGGACTGTGCCTGACCGCCGCCCCGCAGGCCCTGGCCGCCGACGACAGCGGCTCGGCCATGAGGCTGACCAGCGCCGAGGCCGAGACCCTGGCCGCCCACGTCAAGCTCGACCCGAACGCCGACGCCACCGACAGCAGCACGGTCGGCCCGGCGTCCGCCGACTCCCCGAAGCCCGCCGACGACGGCAGCGGTACGGACACCGGTTCCGGTACGGACACCGGCTCCGGCTCGCGGCTCGACGGCGCGTCCACCGACGCCGACCCCACCACCAAGGTCACGCTGACCGCCGGGTCCACGCTGGAAGGCGTGCGCGGCATGGGCGCCACCGTGCCGGTCGGGAAGAACGGCGACTACTTCACCTTCAACAGCATGGGCTACGTGCAGCGCCACGCCGCCGACGGCAGTGAGGTGTGGGCGCGCACCAGCAGCTCGTTCTACACGGACTGGCAGGTCAAGCCGAC
The DNA here is from genome assembly GCF_040296125.1 of Streptomyces sp. NPDC002265. Lineage (NCBI taxonomy): Bacteria > Bacillati > Actinomycetota > Actinomycetes > Kitasatosporales > Streptomycetaceae > Streptomyces > Streptomyces sp. NPDC002265. The sequence continues at coordinate 3,691 of NZ_JBEOWS010000468.1, forward strand.
CCAGGTCTGGCGGGCCGAGCCGTACCCGGCGCAGATCCTGATGGGCTACAACGCGGTCTCGCCGTTCTCCGCGAACTCGGACAACGGCTACTCCACCGGCGACCTGACCGGCGACGGTGTCCCGGACATCGTGTTCTCGGCGCAGGTCGGTACGACGCCGTACCCCCGTCCGTTCACCTCGCCGGGCTCGTCGCTGACCACGGGCACGTTCGTCACCGTCCTCGACGGCAGGACCGGCGACACCAGATGGTCGAAGCTGTACAACCGCGCCTCCATGGTCAAGATCGTCGACGGCACCCTGCTGGTCGCCGACGCGCCGCGGATGAGCAGCGACTCCAGGGTCCCGGCGGCCGCCACGGCGACCCTGACGGGCATCCGTTTCGCCTCCTCCGCGGACGGCGTGCTGACCCCGGCGCAGACCTGGACGTACGACACCGGGGAGGCCCGCAAGGCCAACTGGGGCGACATCCAGGACCTGGGCAAGGGCAAGATCGCCGTCTCCTGGAACCTGGCCAAGGCCACCGGGGTCGACGCGCGCGGCCGCACCCTCGTGCTGGACACGGCGGACGGCTCCGTCACCTGGCAGACCGACAGCATGCTCTACGGCCGTCAGCTCCGCGTGGACGCCGGCCGCAAGCGGATCGTCGCGCTGGAGCAGCAGGACTCAACCGACGCCGTGCACTACGAGGTCGCCTCCTACGACCTGAAGACCGGCCATCGCGCCACGCTGGAGGCGCGGGACAACGTCCTGCCCACCGCGCTGACGGTCGGTGACCTCACCGCGAAGGACGGCGACGAGTACGTCGTCGCGGAGTCCTCCCTCGACGAGAACTACTACGTCAACGCCAGCACCGTGCGCGTGCTCGACGGCACCGACCCGGACAAGCTCCTGTGGTCGAGCACGGTCAAGCGCGACGCCGCCGACGCCAAGGACGCGGCGAGCGTCTGGCGCCTCCAGGTGGCCGACGGCAGGCTGGTCACCTCCGCCCAGGACGACCGTGAGATCAACGGCGCGGGCAACCCCGGCGGCGGACGGTATGCGTCCTTGACGGTCTACAACGCCAAGGGTGTGGTCGGCTGGCAGAGCAGGGGTGTCGCGGCCGCGCCGATGTACCAGGACGTGTTCAGCGACTCCGCGGGCACGCACGTGCGGGTCGTCGACCAGGCGCAGAACATCCGGACGTTCAAGCTCACCAACGGCAAGGCCGAGGACGTGACGCCGCTGATGGGCGACATCGCGTACGCCAAGGCCACGGACCTGAACAAGGACGGCAAGAACGACGTCGTGATGGCAGGCCAGTCCGACGGCGTGTGGGCGTACTCGGGCCCGTCGCTGGTGAGCGGCAAGCCCGAGAAACTGTGGCGGGCCACCGTGCCCGGCGCGGTGCACGACATCGAGACCGGTGACGTCAACGGCGACGGCAGGCCGGAGATCGTCGTCGCGGCCGACACCGCCGTGGTCGTCCTCAACGGGAAGACCGGCAGGACGATCGCCACCATCGAGGGCGGCGAGGGCCAGTACGTCCGCTCGGCGAAGCTGGCCGACCTGGACGGCGACGGCGAACTGGACATCCTCGTCCCGACCGACGCCCTGCGCGCCTACTACGGCGACGGGCACGCGCTGTGGACGTACAGCGCGCCCAAGAGCGCGGGCGACGTGCGCTTCACCGACCCGTCGGTGAACGACGGCCAGGTCTACGCGGCCTACGCCAGCCTGAACGCGTACCAGCTCACCGACGCGGTGACCGATGCCGTCGCGCTGAACGCGAAGAACGGCAAGGTCCGTTGGGACCTCGCGCCGAAGGCCCCGGCGGATGCGGTCGGCGGCGTTCGCACCGCCACCCCGAACGACGGCATCCTCGCGTCGAAGGAGATCCCGTACGCGGACGGGCACGCGGTCGTCTACCAGTGGAACGTCACCGCCCCGCTCACGGTCAACGGTGCCGAGTCCCTCAACCCGCGCAACTACTTCGAGATCCGCGACGGCCGCACCGGTGAGGTGCTGCACTCCGGCTACGCGGGCGGTCTGTGGACGCACTTCAGCTACTTCACCGACAACGGCGTGCTGTACGAGGGAGGCACGGCGGCCTTCCGGCGGTTCGAGGCCGACGGCAAGGACTCCCAGGCCGGAGTGCTGCCGCAGTCCTACGGCGGCGGCTTCATGACCGGTCCCGGCGGCCGCAGGCTGCTGGTCGCCGGTGTCGAGGGCGGGCTCTACGTGTGGGACCCGAGCATCTTCGAGTCCGGCGACACCTGGTCGGGCAGCGTGGGCAGCATCGGTCTCATGGGCGCGCGCAACTACCTCGCCGCCGACCTGGACGGCGACGGAGTCGACGAGGCGCTGTCGTTCACGGGCGACTACACCGGCATGGACCGGACGGCAGAGGAGTTCGGCGGCCGCTACTACCTGCCGAACAACGCCATCCACCAGGTCACCGCGTACAAGCTGTCCTGAC
>NZ_JBEOWS010000469.1:0-6126 GCF_040296125.1 Streptomyces sp. NPDC002265
CGCCGTCGCCGACGCGATCAAGGCCTCCCAGGACGCCTCCGCCGAGGCCAAGGCGTCGGTCAAGCTGGCCGGTGAAGCCGCACAGCACGCCAAGGACGCCCGCACCCAGGCGAACGCCGCCGGTGCGGAGGCGGCCAAGGCCCTCGCGGCCTCGGCGAAGGCCGCCGGGTTCGCGTACGTCACCGCGCAGGCAGCGGTGGACGCCGGTAAAGCCGCCGAACAGGTGGCCGACCCGGCCAACGACGCCATCCAGATCGGCTCGGCCTACGTAGACAACGACTCCGCCGCCGCCTTGGTCGTACTGACCGGACAGAGCTCCAAGACGATCGGCGAGCAGCAGCAGGCCGTCGCCGACGCGCACGCCAGGAACGCGGCGGCCGAGGCCCAGGCGGCGAAGAACCTCGCCGACCAGGCCAAGGGTGATGCCAAGGAGGCTTACCAGCACGCGGCCGACGCGGCCCGGTACGCGGCCGACGCCCGGACCTATTCCAAGGAGGCCCTCGGCTACGCGGCCGACGCGGCGAAGGCCGCATCCGCCGCCTCGGCCTCACTGGCCCGCACCGTCGACTACGACAACCAGGCCACCGAGGACGCCGCGGCCGCCGACAGGGCCGCCGGACGCGCCGAGGGCTACGCCAAGGACGCCCGCGACTCCGCCGACGCCGCCGAACTCGACGCGTCCGCCGCCCGCTCCGCCGCCGCCCAGGCCGAACAGGACGCCAAGGACGCCCGAACGGCAGCAGACCGCGCCGACGCGGCAGCCACCGAGGCCGAACAGGCCGCGAAGGAAGCCGACAAGTACGCCAAGGAGGCCCAGGACGCGGCCGACCGGGCCGAGAAGGCGGGCAAGGCCAAGCAGATCGACACCGGAACCGTTCCCGACGGCAACGGCGGCTGGATCGGCAACATGTTCTACGTCGTCGACCGCATCGACAAGGTCGGCGATCCGGAGGTCCTCAAGAAGACGGACGGCTGCGACGGCTGGATCGACAAGCTCTTCTACCGGGGCGACTGCACGATCACCGAGAAGATCCGCTACACGGAGCTCCTCGACCTGTACCTGTGCACCGCACAGGACCTGGACCCGATGAAGCTCACCTGCCCGTCGGACGCCACCCAGTACCTGGGCGAGTTCCGGACCGACGAACTGTCCCAGACGATCACGCACACCATCACGATCGCGGAGTACCAGAGCAACATCGACCCGGTCGACATCCTCTTCGGCAGCTGGATCAAGTGCGCCGAGAAGTTCGCCCCCGGCGGCGAGGAAGGAAGCTGGGGCGGCTGCGCCTGGGCAGGCGTGGACGTCGCCTCACTGTTCGCAGGCAAGCTCCTCAAGCCCATCGCGGACGCGATCACGGCATTGGACGCTTCCGCGAGGACTGGCATCGAGTTCGAGCACGCCTGGAACGCTCTGCGTGGCGTCGGCCTGTCCGATGAGGCCATCGCCGGCATCAGCACCAGAGCTCTCCGACAATTGGAAAAGGGTTGCCCGCCGGGTGTCGTCCGCAGCAGTTTCGTCCGAACCGTGAGCGGCGGAGGTGCTTACTGCAAGTGGCTCGAACTGGGCGGCCCAGGAACATGGATCGCAGAGACAGAAGGCATGTCGCAGGCTGACCGAGCCTACGAGCAGCTGGTGACCGAAGGAGTTCCGTCCGGAATTTCCTACAAGGTTCCTGCAAGCTGGAGAAAATCCGGGTACGTCAAGTTCGACGGCTACCAAAACGGGACTCTCATCGATGCCAAGAACCAAAAACTGACCGACAGGATGTTCACCCCCGAAGGTAAACTCCAGAAATGGGTCACGGAACCGGTCAAGCAGGCGAAGGATCAGGCTCGAGCAGCGGGCGACGTGCCGATCATTTGGTACGTCTCTGACGAAAGAACCGCCACGGCCTTCACATACATGATGGCCGACGAAGACATCAAGGGCATTACAGTCGTCTTCAGACACGGCCCGGCGTGAAACGTCGCCTGGAGGTCGGCCGCCCTCGACGGTGGACGACCTCCAGGCTCATGACCCAGGACAGAGGGACCTTCTATGAGCTACAGCCCGTCCATCTACAAGTTCGTCGAGGGAAGTGACACACCCGTTCCTCTGGACATGGATGTCGTTCGGGCGGTACTCGGCCCCTATGAAATCGGTGACCAGACGCTCACGGCGATGGAGGACGGACGACTTCAGTATTGGGTCAGGGCTGCGGACGGGAGTGAGGCCGAGATCTTCGTCGACGAAGCCGGCATCCAGGTGGAGCGTCCGCATTCCGGTTCCGGTGTATTCGCCATTGTGGCCGAACTGGCATCACGGCTGGAGGCTGTGATCTTCGAGCCGCGCGAGGGCGTATTTCTCTGCGCCACCGAAGCACATGTGCACCTTCCCGCGGACATGCGGGAGGACGCCGTACTGATCGAGATGACGGGCGCCGCCGTGGAGGCCGCCTTGATCGGACCACAGCCTCTCTGACGTGTGCGCAGCGTCCGTACAGCAAGCGGGCGGCCTCCTGCACATGCCGAACATCCACCTCGGGTAGGACCATCGCGGCAAGGGGGCGGACCCACCCGACAGCGGAGCGTGACGTACCCCACCCCCCGTCCCGTTCAAACTCCGTTAACAATGGACTGTGATCTCTCCGGTCTCCTCGATGCCCAGGAGCGCCCACCGGCACAGGCCGGAGGCGACTCCCTACGTCGACCTCACCCGTGCCGAATGGAGCGCGCTGCGTGAGAAGACGCCGCTGCCGCTGACCGCCGAGGAGGTCGAGAAGCTGCGCGGTCTGGGCGATGTCATCGACCTCGACGAGGTGCGCGACATCTACCTCCCGCTGTCGCGGCTGCTCAACCTGTACATCGGCGCCACCGACGGGCTCCGAGGGGCGCTGAACACCTTCCTCGGCGAGCAGGGGTCGCAGTCCGGCACCCCGTTCGTCATAGGCGTCGCGGGGTCGGTCGCGGTCGGCAAGTCGACCGTCGCTCGACTGCTCCAGGCGCTGCTCTCCCGATGGCCCGAACATCCTCGCGTCGAACTGGTGACCACGGACGGTTTCCTGCTGCCCACCAAGGAGCTCCAGGCCCGGGGGCTGATGTCCCGCAAGGGGTTCCCGGAGTCGTACGACCGGCGCGCGCTGACCCGGTTCGTCGCCGACATCAAGGCCGGCAAGGACGAGGTGACGGCCCCCGTCTACTCGCACCTCATCTACGACATCGTCCCCGACAAGCGGCTGACCGTGCGCCGCCCGGACATCCTGATCGTCGAGGGCCTGAACGTCCTCCAGCCGGCCCTGCCGGGCAAGGACGGCCGCACCCGGGTGGGTCTCGCCGACTACTTCGACTTCAGCGTGTACGTCGACGCCCGCACCGAGGACATCGAGCGCTGGTACCTCAACCGGTTCCAGAAGCTGCGCGAGACCGCCTTCCAGAACCCGTCCTCGTACTTCCGCAAGTACACCCAGGTGTCCGAGGAGGAGGCCCTCGACTACGCGCGCACCACCTGGCGCACCATCAACAAGCCCAACCTCGTGGAGAACGTGGCCCCCACCCGGGGCCGGGCGACCCTGATCGTGCGCAAGGGCGCGGACCACAAGGTGCAGCGGCTGAGCCTGCGCAAACTCTGACGGCTACCCTGCCCTGCATGCTGCACCTACGACTGATCACCCCGTCCGACCGGACCGACGACGTGGTCCGGCTGATCGAGAAGACGGTCGGCACCACCCATCTCGTGGTGCTGCCGGGCACCGCCCGCAACCCGGCGGGGGACGTGGTCATGTGCGACGTCGCCCGCGAGGCGGGGGACGAACTGCTCAGCGGGCTCCAGGAACTGGGTCTGGACAGGACCGGCTCCATCGCCGTCGAGAACATCGATCTGTCGCTGTCGAAACGCGCCGAGAACGCCGAGGACGAGGCGCCCGGCGAGGGCGCGGACGCGGTGCTGTGGGAGCACCTGGCCGAGGAGACGCACGAGGAGTCGACCCTGTCGGTCACCTACCTCGCGTTCATCACGATCGCCACCATGATCGCGGCCTGCGGTGTGGTGCTCGACAACGCGATCCTGATCGTGGGCGCCATGGCGGTGGGCCCGGAGTTCGGGCCGCTGGCGGGGGTGTGCACCTCGATCGTGCAGCGCGCCCCGCGGCTGGCGCTGCGCTCGCTGATCGCCCTGGTGGTGGGCTTCGCGGTGGCGATGGCGCTGACGGTGGGCTTCAGCCTCTTCATGGACGCCGTCGGCCTGTTCACCAAGGAGCAGTTGGAGGGGGACCGGCCGCAGACCAGCTTCGTCTACGCCCCCGACTGGTTCTCCTTCGTCGTGGCGGTGCTCGCGGGAGCCGCCGGGACACTCTCCCTGACGTCCGCCAAGTCCGGCGCCCTGGTCGGCGTCGCGATCTCGGTGACGACGGTGCCCGCGGCCGCCAACGCGGCGCTGGCCCTGAGCTTCGGCGACACCCGGCAGACCATCGGCTCCTCCGAGCAGTTGGCGCTGAACCTGCTCGGCATCATCCTCGCGGGGACCCTGACACTGCTGGCCCAGAAGTGGTTCTGGGCCAGACAGCGCAAGGAGTTCATCCGGGAACCGGCCTAGCGTCCCGGGCCGCTCAGCCCAGCGCGGACTTCACCACGTCGGCCAGCCGGCCGGCCACCGACCGGGCCTGGTCGATGTCCGCCGCCTCGACCATCACGCGGACCAGCGGCTCGGTGCCGGACGGGCGCAACAACACCCGGCCCGTGGTGCCGAGTTCGAGCTCCGCCTCGGCCACCGCGGCGGCCAGCTCCTCGGACGTCGCGACCCGACTGCGGTCCACGTCGGGGACGTTGACGAGCACCTGTGGCAGCCGCTCCATCACACCCGCGAGCTCGCGCAGCGACCGTCCGGTCTCCGCGACCCGGGCGGCCAGCATCAGACCGGTCAGCGTGCCGTCGCCGGTCGTCGCGTGGTCGAGGATGATGACGTGCCCGGACTGCTCGCCGCCGAGGGCGTAGCCGTGCTCCTTCATCTCCTCCAGGACGTAGCGGTCACCGACGGCGGTCTGGACGAGCTTCAGCCCTTCCCGCTCCAGCGCCAGCTTGAAGCCCAGGTTGGACATCACGGTCGCGACCACGGTCTCGGAGCGCAGCGCGGAACGCTCCCGCATCGCCAGCGCCAGCACCGCGAGGATCTGGTCGCCGTCGATCTCCTCGCCGGTGTGGTCCACCGCGAGGCAGCGGTCGGCGTCGCCGTCGTGGGCGATGCCGAAGTCCGCGCCGTGGGTACGCACGGCCTCCTTCAGCGGGCCGAGGTGGGTCGAGCCGCAGCCGTCGTTGATGTTGAGGCCGTCCGGCTCGGCACCGATGGTGATGACCTCGGCGCCCGCGCGGGCGAACGCCTCGGGCGAGACCCGGGCGGCGGCACCGTGCGCCTCGTCGAGGACGATCTTCAGCCCGTCCAGCCGGTTCGGCAGGACGGCGATGAGGTGGGCGACGTAACGGTCGAACCCTTCGTCGTACGTCCGGACCCGGCCGACGCCCGCTCCGGTCGGCCGCTCCCAGGGGGCGCCGGTGCGGTGCTCGTCGTAGACGGTCTCGATCCGGTCCTCCAGCTCGTCGGCGAGCTTGTGGCCGCCGCGGGCGAAGAACTTGACACCGTTGTCCGGCATGGCGTTGTGGCTGGCGGACAGCATCACGCCGAGGTCGGCGCCGAGCACGCCGGTGAGGTACGCGACCGCCGGCGTCGGCAGCACGCCGACCCGCAGCACGTCCACGCCCGCGCTCGCGAGGCCCGCGACCACGGCGGCCTCCAGGAACTCCCCGGACGCGCGCGGATCCCGTCCGACCACCGCCGTCGGCCGGTGGCCCGCGAACGTACCCGCCTCGGCCAGCACGTGTGCCGCCGCGACGGACAGGCCGAGTGCCATCTCGGCCGTCAGATCCGCGTTGGCGACACCGCGCACACCGTCCGTGCCGAAGAGTCGTCCCACGTGTCCTCCTGAAGGAATCGTCAAGTGTGAAAGCCGAGCACTCGTGCGGCTCACGCGCGGCGCTTTCACGTCACAGACATACGATGCCTGAACATCCGATAGCACTAGCCGTTGAACGTCTTGTGCCGTTATACGCCCGAAGGCTGTGATACACGAACGCCCCGGCGGCACTGTGGCGTGC
>NZ_JBEOWS010000470.1:0-6119 GCF_040296125.1 Streptomyces sp. NPDC002265
GGGCCGGTCGCAGCCCAAACAGCGGTCGACCGGTTCCCGGCCGGGTCAGACGGCCGTGGCGTTGATGGTGACGGGGACGTTGCCGCGGATCGCCTTCGAGTAGGGGCAGAGCTGGTGGGCCGCCTCGGCGAGCTCGGTGGCCCGGTCCTGGTCCACGCCGCCGATCTCGAGGTTGAGGACGGCGGCGAGGGAGAACCCGCCGTCGCCGTGGCCCAGGGTGATCTCGGCGTTGATCTCGGTGCTGGTCAGCTTGACCTTGCGGTCCGCGGCGGCACGACGGACGGCGCCGAGGAAGCAGGCGGCCCAGCCGGCGGCGAAGAGCTGCTCGGGGTTGGTGGCGGTGCCGGCCCCGCCGAGCTCCTTGGGCAGGGACAGGGTAGTCTCCAGCAGGCCGTCGTCGGACCTGGCGCGGCCCCCGTTGCGGCCCTCGCCGGTGACGTTGACAACTGCGGTGTAGCTGTTCGACATTGCAGAATCCTTTTCCGGAATCGGAACGTTACGGGTCTCGCACGTCGCGAGACCTTCCTGACGGGGCGGGCTGTTTCGCGCCACGCGCCCGGGATGGCGGCCGACCGGCCGCAAGGCCATCGCCACCGGCAGGAGCGGTGATGGCAGGATGCCCGCCCACAGATACGAGCATATGCTCCTATATGTGTCACGGCAAGGCGACCTGGGCCACATCCGCCCTCACCCGCCAGGCGCGACGAACGGCAGGGCCCGGCCCCGGCCGGTCGTCATGCGGCACCTGGCGGCCGCCGAGCCATCGCCCCTCGACCGCCCACACGGGAGGGCCTGCCGGGCGCTGCGCCGGCTGCGTCCGCCGGCCTGTGGAGTCACCCGGCCGACGAGGACGAAGGCCTGCCGCCGAAGCCGCCGGCACGGTGGGGTTTGCCCGGCAGGGATCGAAGCCGGTCAGTCCAGGTAGAGGCTCTTGCGGGCTGCCACGAATGCCTCGATCGACTGCGCGGGCACGCCCGTGACGCGTTCGACACCGTCGGCCGTGCGGTCGTAGCGGTTCTCCCGGTGAAGTCGGCCCATGACCGCGATGTGCCGTTCGACGTGCGGCGGCAGGCCCACCTTGGCGAGCACGTCGGCCTCCCACCGCTCCAGCGGCACGTCCGCGTAGGACACCGGCCGGCCCAGCGCCCGGGAGAACTCCTGCGCCAGTTCCGTCATGTCCACCGACCTCGGCCCGGTCAGCTCGTAGACCTTCCCGATGTGCGGGGCCGGCTCGCCAAGCACGGTGGCGACCACCCGGGCGACGTCCTCCACGGTCACCGGGGAGGTGCGTCCGGTGCCGAACGGCAGCGCGATCGTGCCGTTCTCCCGGATGGTCCGCGCCGCCAGCGAAGTGAACAGCGGATTGTCCAGGAACGAGGTCGGCCGGATGTGCACCACCGGCAGGCCCGACCAGTCGAACACCTGCTCCGCAAGCCAGTGGAGCCGCTGCTGGTGCGACTCCGATGCGCTGGTGGCGGTCATCTGCGACACCGTCATCTGCGACAGCTCGACCAGGGCGTCCAGTTGCCCGCACTCCCGCGCCACGGAGGCCACCACGGCCGCGGCCAGCAGATGGTCCGGTGACACGGGCATCGCGAAGTACATCCGCCTGACGCCCTCGAGCGCGGCAGCGACGGTCTCGGGCCGGGTCAGGTCGCCGATGACGACCTGCGCGCCGAGCGCGCGCAGTTCGTCGGCGCGCTCGTCGTCACGGCGGACCATCGCACGCACGGGCACGCCCTGTGCACGCAGGTGCTCGAGGACCGCACGGCCCACTCCACCCGCGTTGGCGACGAGAACCAGATTGTCGGCAGCCATCAGTGGATCTCCCTAGGAGTCGTTGGGATATCTGGGTTGAGGTGTGATCGGAGCCGCAGCAGTGCCGCCGGCGCGGCGTTGTCCCCAACAGCCCCGCCGCCGGTCCACCGGGTCCCCCGGCCGGGTCGGCCCCCATCACGATTACGAGCATATGCTCCTTCTTGCGAAAGGGGCAAGTCCGGGCATTCGAGACCCCGGGCGGCCCGCGAGCCAGGCCGTCGGCCGGATCACCGCAGAACTCCTCGACCACGATGCACTGCGCGATACGCGATAGCGCCGCCCGGCAGAGCCGCCCCGGCCTCCCCCTGTCCGCCACGGTCGCCGACTGCACCGCCCGCTCTTTGGCGGCGGCACCGGCCCAAACCGCGCGCCGGGTCCCGCTCCTGAAGGACCGCCAGGTCCTGGCGCCCCGGCCGGGCAGGCTCGGCTGTCCGTGAGCCGCCGGGCAGGGCCCGCCCCTCCTTTGCGCCGCCCCGTCAATCGCGGGACGGGGCCCTCGAGGGCCGACACGTCCTCCGCCACGCGCGCTGCAGCCCGAGCCGCCCCACGTCAGCCGTGAAGGCGATTCCCGCCCGGGGCGCCGGTGCCGAAACGGTCCGCTGCCGGTGCCGGCCCGGGGCCGCCGGGAAGCACGGTGCGGCCGGCGGGCCGATTCCAGTGGCGCAGTTTGTCCGGGTTGAGTACGGCCGCAACCTGCACCACGTGGTGATCGGCGATGCCGAGGCTGATGACCGCGGCCACCTGGTGGTCGTAACGCACCACGAGGCCGGTCCGGCCGTTGACGGACTGGGGGGTCAGCGTGGTGTGCGGATCTCGGGCCAGCAGCGTCAGCAGGCCGCGGGCGACCTGCCCGCTGCCGTGCACCGGCCCGGCCGGCGCCCGGACCTTGCCGCCGCCGTCGAAAAACGCCGAGGCATCACCGTGCAGCAAGGACTCCAGCAGCACGGAGTCCGCCGCCGCACACGCCTCCCCGACAGCACGGGCGACCGCGTCGTGCTCCTTCGGCGTCGCGGAACGAGAGCGCCGCGCCCGAACCCCGCGACGCGCGTGGCCGGCGGGTTCCATGCGCTCCGGCTCCGTACGGCTCGCGATACCGGTGAGCGGACGGGGCACCGCCCCGAAGACGTCCTTGAGCACGAACGCCGCCCGCTCCGCGGGCCAGGTGGCTTTTGCGGCATTCAGCAGAACCCGGCTGATCCGCTCCTCCCGCGTGCCGCCGGCATGCCTCACCCCCGCTCGCGCCCCGTGGGCACCCGCCGCACCGGGGCCGGCCCCGTGATCCGGCCCGGACGGAGCCGGCCGGGCCAGACAGATGTCACCGGCGGTCCTCGCCAGCCAGGAACGAGGCTCCGCAATACGTGCGCGCACCGTATCGGGCAGCTCGTACCACCGACGGTAGACCTCATCGACGACGCTCTCCGCCTCGATGCTGCTGCCCGACCACAAGGAGGCGACATCCAGGAGATGCCGCTGCTCGTCAAGCAGCTCCGCGATCGGCACCACGTCACCGGCACGGCCCATATGGCGTCCTCCTTCTCGTACGGCACCGCGGCAACGCGGTCGCACACATCAACGCTGGCGGTGACTCCTGTGCGCCAGCCCCATCGACTCGGATGTCAGCGCGACAGACCTGCCGCACAGGTCCTCACCACAGGACATGAGGCGAACCGGTGAACTGCCGTCATGCGCATGCCTCTTGCCCCTGGCACAGCGGGGTCTCCTTGTCCGTCGGCTCCGCCCTTGCCGCCACCAGGAAGACGAGGTGGCCCGCACCAATGTGACGGCCGTTGCGGGTCCGGCGCAGGGCGCTGGACCCTGACCGGGCCGACCGCCGCGGGCACCCGGCTCATCCGCACACCCACCGGGACCCCCTAACACGGATCCTTCTGCCGAGACCCCGGGAGAACTCACCGTCACAGCGGTTCTCGGGCCGGACCGCGCCGCCGTCGACGCCGCACTCGCCCTTCCCGCCGGACCGGAGCCGTCACCCACGCGCCCGGACACGCGGCGTATGCGCCCGGTCGACGCCGCTTCCCTCCGCCTTGGACGACGTGCCCGCACCGGTGCGGCAGCTCAGACGTGCGCGATCTTCTCCGGGTTGAGGACCCTGCGGTACGCAGTGATCAGGCCGTCCTCGATCTGCACGGTGTCGACGCAGTAGACACGGCCCTCCCGGCGGAACAACAGGGCCGGCTCGCCGCCGACCTCGACGATGTCGATGCGGTCCGGGCTCCAGCGGCGCCCCACCCGCACCATCACCGCGGCGATACGCGTACCGCCGTGAATGAGCTTGCGAGCCGCAGCGATCCTGCCGCCGCCATCGGTGACGTAGACGGCCTCCGGATGCAGGAGCCGGACCAGGCCGGCCAGGTCCCCGGCCTCGTACGCGGCACGGAATGCGGCCACCACGCGCTCTCGCTCCGCCCGGGGCATCTGCGGCGCAACGTGCCGCGCCTTGGCCACCTTCCGGCGCGCCCGCGAGGCGAGCTGGCGCGCAGCAGGTGCCGAGGCACCCAGCACCTCGGCGATCCGACCGAACTCGAGTCCGAAGACGTCGTGCAGGACGAAGGCCACTCGCTCAGGAGGACTCAGCTCCTCCATGACCAAAAGCATCGCCGAACCCACGGACTCGTCGACGAGTACCGCCTGCGACGCATCCGGCCCCGTCAGCAACGGTTCCGGCAACCACGGCCCCACATAGACCTCCCTGCGGGCGCGCGCGGACTTGAGGATGTCGTACGAGCGCCGCGCGGCCACCGTGACCAGCCAGGCCCGAAGATCACCGATGTCCCGCAGATCCGCGCCGGCTGCCCGCAGCCATACGTCCTGGGCCACGTCCTCGGCATCGGCCACACTTCCGAGCAACCGGTACGCCACGCCGAAGACGGCCGGCCGGTGCTTCTCCCACTCGGCCTCGAGCACCCCGGACGACCCGGGCGTACGCGCCACACTCATCGAATCCTCCAAGGCCCCCCTCCAGAATAAGAGTATATGCTCGCATGTGCACGGGGTCCCCTCCACCGCGGCAGCGAGCGGCGGCCCGGCGGCGGGTGATGCGAGGCTTCGGGCCCGCGCGCGGCCGAAGGCGGACTCGGCCGCCCCGGCTGCCGGGAACAGCATCGTCCGCTGCGGGCGCGCCGCCCACCCTGCTCGCCGACGGCGAACAGGTCCGCGCCGCGGTGCAGCCCGGCGGGTGCCGCGCGGTCGACGCCGCCGGCCGGTTCGATGCCGGCCAGCGGGTGCAGGTCACCGAAGGCACCGGCGGTTTCGTCGCCACCGCCGTCACCTCCGAAGGCCGCGACATCGGCGAACCGCCCACCTTCGGCGTGGGCGAAGTGCTCGCCGACGGGAACTCCCGAAGATCGGCCTGCGCAAGCGCCCGGCCGGCACGAGCGCCCTGCCGCCGACCGGAGCCGGTCGGCCTGCACCCGGAAGAAGGACCTCGCCCGTCACACTTGCGCGGGCCGCCTCGTCTACCAGCCGAGAACGAGAACCTGGACAACGAAGGAGCTTCCCCGTCGTCTCACGCAGCCACCACAGCAGCCGGCCACCGTGCCCCCCGTGCGGTGCCGTCGAGAGGCCTGCCGGAAACGGTCTCTCATCCATGCTGCGGTCGCGTGCCCGGGCAGCCGGTCCACTGCTGGACGCGATGCGTTCGACAGCGGGTCCTGCGGGTCCGGCATCGGAAGTCCGGCGAAGTTCCTCCCGCACGGCGCGATATGTCCACCACCGGGAACTCGTCACTGAAATGGCACAAGGGGCACACACCGTAAAAATCGGTGGTCCCGCAACCTGTAAGGAATGACGATGGCCGCGAATCAGCGCGTCAACATCGGCAAGCAGCACCCGGCCGGCTACAAGGCCCTCATCGACTTGTCGGTGGCGGTGGCGGACGCCACCGCATCATCGGGCCTTGACCCGCTCCTGGTCGAGCTGCTGAAGATCCGTACCTCTCAGATCAACGGCTGCGCGTTCTGCCTCAAGATGCACACCCGGGACGCACTCAAGAAGGGCGAGAATCCCGACCGGATCGCCGTCCTGCCCGCCTGGGAAGAGACCGGCTACTTCTCCGAGACCGAGCGCGCCGCCCTGCGCCTGACCGAGGCGATTGCCCAGGTGTCACAGGGTCATGTGAGCAATGCGTCCTACGAGGCGGCCGCCGTCGCGCTCACCGATGACCAGATCTCTGCCGTGGCCTGGTTGGCCACGCTGATGAACGCGTTCAACCGCGTCGCGATCACCAGCCGGTACACCGTCGACAGCGACTGAGGCGTCTGCGCGGCCGGTGGCCGGCCAGGGCC
>NZ_JBEOWS010000471.1:0-6103 GCF_040296125.1 Streptomyces sp. NPDC002265
GCCCCGGGGGAACCCGGGGCCGCCCTCGTGTTCGTCCGGGCCCGGGGCTCAGAGGCCGCTGCGCGGGCTGGGCGGAAGCGCCGCCGGGACGTGCCGCATGCCCGTGCCGTGCTGGGCGCCCGCGCCGTGCTGTGTGCCGCCCTGGACCGGCTGGGCAGCCTGCCTGCCCTGACCGAGCTGCCCGAGCTGTCCGACGCGCTGCCACGGGGACGGCTGCCCGCTGCCGCCCCGCGCGCTGCTCGCCCCCGCGCTGTAGGCGCTGTACGAGCTGCTGAAGGTGCCCGCGCGATGGCCGCCGGGCGAGCCCGTGCGGTGCGGGATTCTCGCGAAGGCGGTGAAGCCCAGGTCGTCCTCGCCGCTGCGGTCGCCGGGCAGGGTGCGGAAGGACTTGACGTACTCGGCGTAGAGCGCGTCGTAGATCGGGGTGGCCGATGGAGCGCCATGAGGTTCCTGAGCCGGTCGCGGGGCGGGCACCTCCCGTCCCGGACGGAGCGGGGAGCCTGCGGGCGGGACCGGCTGGAAGGCCGGGCGGCGGGGAACGTCGTATGCGTGCACGTATGTCCAAACGACCCCGCCGCCCAGGGGATGCGGCCGGACGGCGGTCAGCAGGCCGGCCGCCCGGCGAGCGGGGCGCTCAGATGCCCGCGAGCGGCAGCGCGGAGCCGACCAGCTTGCCGTTGGCCGCCGCCTTGTCGAGCGCGTCGCGCAGCAGGTCCTCACGGGGCTGGCGCCCGATCGAGCCGACCGGCGCCGCGTACATGAGCACCTGCTGGTGCTTGTTGGCCGCCGCCCGCCAGCTGTCGGTGACCTGGAGCGGCTGGTGCGCCTGCCACCAGGCGACCGGCTGGCCCCCGTTCACGCCCGGCTGGAGCACGGCGTGCAGCTGGCCCGCGGCGAGCAGCACCGACCAGCCGTGCAGCACGGGCGGCACCTCGGCGAGTTCGATGAGCGGCATGAAGCCCTGCTCGATCAGCAGCGGCAGGAAGTCGTCGCCGATGTCCGTGGAGCCGGGCCGCACGATGGGCGCGGTCGGCTCCACCACGAGCGCGGGGTGCAGTTCCCCGGCGATCAGGACGAGCCCGCTGGTGACGCCGAGCACGGCCTGCTCGGGCATGGCCTGCTGCGGGGCGCCGCCCGAGGTGCCGCCGATGGAACGGACGGCGCCCTGCAACTGCTCCTCGGTGACCTGGACGACCTGCGAGGGCAGGCAGCCCGCGTGGGCGAAGGCGAGTACGGCGGTCTCGTCCCCGATGAACAGGACGGTGCTGGTGCGCTCGTGCTCGGAGTCGCCCGGGGTGCGGCAGGACGTGCAGTCGTAACTGCCCGGGGCGTTCTCTCCGGCGAGCAGCCGGTCGGCTTCTTCGTCGCCGATCTCGGCGCGTACCTCGTCGCTGACGTCGAGCATGCGCGGCACGGTGGCTCCCTCGGGATGCGGTGCGTGGCGGGACCGGGTGGCTCCCGGCCCGTGGTCCGGGGTGGTCCCGGGCTCATGCAGAAGACAACGGGTGATCTGTGGCGGGGGTCACGCTCCCGGGCGAACGGAATCGAACCATCCACCGCACAGGGTCACGTCAGGTGCGGAATCGGACACTCACCGTCAAGAACGGAGAAAGTCAAGGAAGTTGATTCGGTGAAGTGAGTCACAAATCGCTTCGGCGTCTGGTCGACAAATGCGGAAATCGACGAATTAAATGGGTGTCTGAATTTCGCCGATACCCACGGTAACCATGAACTGGCCTGGCATGACAGGGAGTTGGTTGATGTGGCCGCGGTCCGCTCCCTACATTCCTCCGCCGTGTGCACAGAGCACCGCTCGGGAAGTCCGCCGGCCGCGCCGCATCAGGGCGCAGCACCACCGTCCGGCGGACGGGCGGAGCGTGCCGACCGCGTCCGTACGCGGTCGGAGCGGTCCGCCCGGGGGGACCCCGGGTTGTTCGAGAGGGACTCACATGTCCGAATGTGCCGATACCAGCGGCAGCATTACCCGTAAGACCCGTACGACGGCGGTCCTCGCCGGGGCGGCACTGCTCGCCCCCCTCGGACTGCTCGCCACGGCCGGCAACGCGGCGGCGGCGGACGGCGGGGTGTGGGACCGCATCGCCCGATGCGAGAGCGGCGGCAACTGGCACATCAACACCGGCAACGGCTACTACGGAGGGCTCCAGTTCTCCGCAGGCACCTGGCGCGCGTACGGCGGCGGCGCCTACGCCCCGACCGCCGACCGGGCCACCAGGACCCAGCAGATCGCCGTGGCCACCAAGGTCCAGGGCGCCCAGGGCTGGGGCGCCTGGCCCACCTGCGCGGCGCGCGCCGGAGCGTCCGGCAGCGCCCCCGCGGGCAACTACGGGGCGGCGCCGTCGAAGCAGAGGTCGACATCGTCGTCGACGTCCAAGTCCGCGCACTCCTCGAAGTCCGCGCACTCCTCGCACTCCTCGAAGCCGACGGGCTCCTCGAGGACGTCGGAGCAGTCGAAGTCGCCGGCCCGTCCGACGGAGCACCCGGCCCGCGGCGCCTCGCGCGGCGACTACACCGTCCGCCCCGGTGACACGCTCAGCGGCATCGCGGCCCGGCACGGCACCGACTGGCAGCGGATCTACGCCGCCAACAAGGCCGTCATCGGCGACGATCCCGACGTGATCCTGCCCGGACAGCGCCTCGCCCTCTGAGCCACCCGCCCGGCACCCGCCCCACCCGGTCCCGCGCGGACCGGGTGGACGGGTGACCGGGCGGAGGCGTGGACGCGTGGACGCGCCGGGCGGCCCGCGCCGTGTGCACGCGGCGGCCGCCGGCCGTCCCGTGCGCCAGACTTCCACCATGCTGGAGACCTCCGCACGACTGCTGCGCCTGCTCTCGCTCCTGCAGGCCCACCGCGAGTGGTCCGGGGCCGAACTCGCCGACCGGCTCGGCGTCACCGCGCGCACCGTGCGCCGGGACGTGGACCGGCTGCGTGAACTCGGCTACCCGGTCAACGCCAGCCCCGGCACGGGCGGCGGCTACCAACTGGGCGTCGGCGCCGAACTGCCGCCGCTGCTCCTCGACGACGAGGAGGCGGTGGCCGTCGCCGTCGGACTGCGCACGGCCGCCGGGCAGGGCATCGAGGGCATCGACGAGACCTCCGTACGCGCCCTCGCCAAGCTGGAGCAGGTGCTGCCGCACCGGCTGCGCCGCCGGGTGGCCGCGCTGAACGCCTTCACCGTACCCATGCTGCGCGGGCCGCGGCCGTCGGCCGTGGACCCGGTGGTGCTCACCGAACTCGCCCACCTCTGCCGGGACACCGAACGGCTGCGCTTCGACTATCTCGGGCACGACCGCTCGGCCACCCGCCGCAGCGTCGAGCCGCACCGCCTGGTGTGCACCGAACGCCGCTGGTACCTGGTCGCCTGGGACCTCGACCGGCAGGACTGGCGTACCTTCCGCGTCGACCGCATGACGCCCAGGCCGCCGCACGGACCGCGCTTCACGCCCCGGGAGCCGCCCGCCGAGGATCTAGCCGCCTATGTCTCCCGGGGGGTCTCCACGCGCGCGTACGCCGCACACGCCGCCGTCCGGCTGCTGGTGCCGCTGCACGAGGCGGCCGAGCGGGTCTCGCCCTCGGCCGGGACGCTGGAGGCCGACGGCGACGACGCCTGCGTCCTGCGCACCGGGGCCACGAGCCTGGACGTGATGGTCGTCCACGTCATGATGATGGGCCTGCCGTTCGAGGTGCTGGAGCCGGCCGAACTCGTCGAGGCGATCAGGACGGCCCGGGACCGGCTGGACGCGGCGCTGGCCCTTGCCGGCGGTCCCGGCCCGCGTACTCGGGATGGTGCAGGTCGAACGCCGGGGACTCCGAGCGGATCCGGGGCAGTGCGGTGAAGTTGTGCCGGGGCGGCGGGCACGAGGTCGCCCACTCCAGCGAGCGGCCGAACCCCCAGGGGTCGTCGACCTCGACCTTCGCGCCGTACCGGGCGGTCCGCCAGACGTTGTGCAGGAACGGCAGCGTGGACAGGCCCAGCAGGAACGCGCCGATGCTGGAGACGGTGTTCAGGGCGGTGAAGCCGTCGGCGGCGAGATAGTCGGCGTACCGGCGGGGCATGCCCTCGGCGCCGAGCCAGTGCTGGACCAGGAACGTGGTGTGGAAGCCCACGAACAGTGTCCAGAAGTGGATCTTCCCGAGCCGCTCGTCGAGCATCTTCCCGGTGAACTTGGGCCACCAGAAGTAGAACCCGGCGAAGATCGCGAAGACGACCGTGCCGAAGACGACGTAGTGGAAGTGCGCGACGACGAAGTACGAGTCGGTGACCTGGAAGTCCATCGGCGGCGACGCCAGGATCACCCCGGTCAGACCGCCGAACAGGAACGTCATCAGGAAGCCCGTCGCCCACAGCATCGGGGTCTCGAAGGACAGCGAGCCCCTGAGCATCGTCCCGCTCCAGTTGAAGAACTTCACGCCCGTCGGCACCGCGATCAGGAACGACATGAGCGAGAAGTACGGCAGCAGGACCGCACCGGTCGCGAACATGTGGTGCGCCCACACCACCACCGACAGACCGGTGATCGCCATCGTCGCGCCGACCAGCGTCAGATAGCCGAAGACCGGCTTGCGGCTGAAGACCGGGAGGATCTCCGTGATGATCCCGAAGAACGGCAGCGCGATGATGTACACCTCGGGGTGCCCGAAGAACCAGAACAGGTGCTGCCACAGCAGCGCGCCGCCGTTGGCCGCGTCGAACACCCGGGCGCCGAGGCGCCGGTCCGCCTCCAGCACCAGCAGCGTGGCCGCCAGCACCGGGAACGCCATGAGGATCAGGACCGACGTGAACAGCGTGTTCCAGGTGAAGATCGACATCCGGAACATCGTCATGCCGGGGGCGCGCATCCCGATGATGGTGGTCACGAAGTTGACCGCGCCGAGGATCGTCCCGAAGCCGGCCAGCGCCAGCCCCATGATCCACAGGTCGGGACCGACCCCGGGCGCGTTCCTCGCGCTGTTGAGCGGGGCGTAGGCGAACCAGCCGAACGCGGCCGGACCGCCGTGCACCGTCAGCGAGCCGAGCACGATCAGACCGCCGAACAGGAACAGCCAGTACGACAGCATGTTCAGCCGGGGGAAGGCGACGTCGGGGGCGCCGATCTGCAACGGCATCAGCTCGTTGGCGAAGCCCGCGAAGCTCGGCGTCGCGAACAGCAGCAGCATGATCGTGCCGTGCATCGTGAACAGCTGGTTGTACTGGTTGTTGTCGACGATCTGGAGTCCCGGCCGGGCGAGCTCGGCCCGCATCAGCAGCGCCATGACCCCGGCGGCCAGGAAGAACCCGAACGACGTGATCAGGTAGAGATGGCCGATCTTCTTGTGGTCGGTGGTGGTCAGCCAGTCGACGACCACGCGGCCCGGCCGGGGCGTGTGGTCGGGTCGCACCGCCGTGCCGACGGTCTCCGTCCCCATCGCTCGCTCGCCCCTTCGCTCGTCGCGTCCCGGGTCCCCCGGAGCCCGTGCCGCACCTGTGCCCACGGGCTCACGGGCCCGCGCCATGACGCTCGCGCCGCCCTGCTCCCGGCCGGGGCCGTAAGGGGAGCGTGTGGCGAAGCCGTGAATTTCCTATGCGGCGTCAGCTGCCGCGCCCCCGTGTGAAATCGCCGGGGAAGGTCACTCCGGAGCGGTTCTCCGGGTATTTTCCGCCGGCCATTTCCTGGGGCAGGGCAGACACGCGGTAATTACGTTCGAATACCTGCGTAAGGGCTATGCAACCGCCCGATCGTGTGACGCAGTTCGATCGAAACGTATGTCGTGATCCTGTGACAGAAGTGTGACCGGAGTGATCCACGGCGCAGTCCCGCCTTCCGGGGAAGCCGCCGACGGCCTAGCGTGGCGGCATGTCAGCGAATCCGACTCCGCCGGCGGAGCCCCAGGACAGTCCGGAGACGTATGTCGGCCTGGAGGCCCGGCGTGCCGAGCGGCTCGCGCGGGAGCGCGGCTGGACGGCGGTGCGTTCGCTGCCGCCGGGCACGGTCATCACCATGGAGTACCGGGTGGGCAGGCTGAACTTCGAGGTGCGGGACGGCACGGTGACGCGGGCCTGGAAGGGCTGACGCGCGCGGCGACGGCGAAGGCCCGGCTCCTGAG
>NZ_JBEOWS010000472.1:0-6096 GCF_040296125.1 Streptomyces sp. NPDC002265
CCGACCGTCGTGCGGTACATCGTCCACATCACCTGGGGGCAGCTGTGCAGCCCTTCCGCCCTCAGCAGCAGCATGACGGTCTGCAGGTACATCCCCGCGTCCCCCCACTGTCCGCACCCCATCGTCTTGTCGAGGTAGCAGAACAGCACGACCGGGGCCCCGAACGCCTGGGTGTTCAGGGCGGCGATCCTCCTGGGCCGGTCGTGGTCGTCGCGCCTGACGCCCAGCGCGCGGTACCGCTGGTCGGCCGCGGAGGCAAGGCGGTCCAGGTAGGGGGAGGCCAGTTCGGCCGGGTACATCGGATACTCCCGCTCGTCGCCCGGGTCCCCCGCCAGCGCCCTGGCGGTCGCCCGTCGCTTCAGACCGGCCAGGGGCTCACCGGTCACGACGTACAGGCGCCATGGCTGGAGGTTTCCGCTCGACGGTGCCCGCCCCGCCGCGGCCAGCACCCTTTCGAGCACGTCCCGGGCCACCGGCTGGTCGCTGAACGCCCGCACGGACCGGCGGGTGTCCACGGCTTCGTACACATCCACGCCTTCTCGTCCTCTCGGCAGAGCGGCCGCTGTGATCTCGGTCAGGCCACCTTGCCGTCGGACCGCCGACGCACCATCTCGGTGATCCAGACCGGGGCGAACGGGGAGGTGCAGCCCGGGGACGTCGGGTAGTCCTTGAGGACCTCCAGACGCTCGCCGATGCCGACGGCGCGAGCGCGGTGCTCGGCGTGCTCGATGCCGATCTGCGCCAGACAGTTGTTCATCGCCCACTGCAACCGGTCCGGGGCGTCCTTCATCTCTGCCTCGATGACGTCGAGCAGTCCGGTCAGATCGAGACCCTCGGGCTTCTTCGCCACCCGCTCCGAGGTCAGCGCCCAGCCGGCGCTCGCCACCACCGGATCCGGGTCGGCGGACCAGGCCAGGCGCAGTTCCTCGGCGTGCGGGCTCTTCTTCACCACGTAGTTCACGAGCCAGTCGTGCACCTTGGGCGAGCGTGCCTGGCGCATCATGCCGTCCAGCTCGTCACGCTCGAACGCCCTGGGGCGACAGACGAGCAGCGCCAGCAGTCGCGCGGCGGTGTCGTCCGTCGCCCACAGCCCGCGGGCGAGTTCCTGCTGCGTCCTGAGCCGCTTCGCGAGCGCGCGCAGCTTGCCGAGGTTCACACCGTGATCGTCACCGTGTCTCTCGTTCACGGCGCGTGCCCGCGGATCCTCGAGGGCGGCCAGCTCGGCCATCACCTGGGCGACGGTCGTCTCGTTCGGCGGGGTCTCGGCCACCTCGGGGCCCTCCTGTACGTCCGGTGCGGGCGGGCCTCAGCCTACGCGGCGCCGTCGGCCGCCCCTTCCGTCCGCGCGCCCGCCCGGTGGCCGTGATCGTCCTCGCCCGCCTCCAGCAGGTTCGCGGCCGCGCCCACGATGCGCGGATCGGGGCTGCCGACGACGTCCGCGTCCTTGTCGGTGTAGTCGAAGCGGGCGAGGACGCTGCGCATGGCCTCGACCCGGGCCCGCTTCTTGTCGTTGCTCTTCACCACGGTCCAGGGCGCCTGGACGGTGTCCGTCTCGCGGAACATGGCGACCTTGGCGGCGGTGTAGTCGTCCCAGCGGTCGAGCGAGGCCAGGTCGATGGGGCTGAGCTTCCACTGCCGTACGGGATCGACCTGGCGGATCGTGAAGCGGGTGCGCTGCTCGCCCTGCGACACCGAGAACCAGAACTTGATCAGGTCCACTCCGTCGTCGACGAGCATCCGCTCGAACGCGGGCGCCTGCCGCATGAAGCGCCGGTACTCGTCGTCCGAGCAGAAGCCCATGACCCGCTCGACACCGGCCCGGTTGTACCAGGAGCGGTCGAACATGACGATCTCGCCCGCCGTCGGCAGATGCTCGACGTACCGCTGGAAGTACCACTGTCCGACCTCGCGCTCGGTCGGCTTCTCCAGGGCCACCACCCGGGCGCCTCGCGGATTGAGATGCTCGGTGAAGCGCTTGATCGTGCCGCCCTTGCCGGCCGCGTCGCGCCCTTCGAAGACGATGACCAGGCGGCGCCCGCTCTCCTTGATCCAGCTCTGGAGCTTCAGCAGTTCGATCTGCTGGAGCCGCTTGTGCCAGTCGTACTCCTTGCGCTCCATGCGCTCCTGGTACGGATAGTTCTCCCGCCAGGTGTCCACCGGGATGCCGTCCGGCCCGATCAGTACGGGATCGTCGTGGTCGCTGTAGTCGACGGTCAGGCCCGCCAGCAGTGCTCTCATCGTGTCGCTCCGCCTTGGTCTCAGTGGAACTGCGGCAGGATCGGATGGATGCCGTACGTGACCACGCTCGCGCAGACCGGGGGGCAGGTCCCTGCCCGTGTGGGCCCGAGGACGTGAGTGCCGTCGTCGTCCCTCGCGCGCGGTCCCGACCTGAGCAATACCCAGGAGACCGCGTGCGAAGACCACGGCGAAGGTGGCTCCAATGCTCACCGCTGTGACCTCAACGGTCCAGTTCACCTCCATCGTACGAAATTCATTTCGATTGCGACGGCGGTGCCACGCTCAGCCGTGGACCGGGAAACAGGACTGGAACGCCAGACGTCCGTCGGCCTCGTCCCCGATACGGGCCAGGACCTCGTCGAGCGCCATGAACTCCTCCCACACCGCACGGCCGCTCGCCTCGGCCAGCCGGGCCACGACGAGCTCCTCCAGGCCGGTGACGCGCTTGTTCTTCCAGATCTTGTCGGCGAGGCTGACCATCAGGTCCTCCAGACCGATGTGCGGCTGCGTCCAGGACGCATGGGTCGCGGCGAAGCGGGCCGACTCGGGGCCGAAACCGTGAGCGAGCAGCAGCGTCCGGCCGGCCTCCTCGTGGGCCGAGCCCGGCCCGGAGAGTTCCTCGGGGTGCAGCGTCTTTCCTATGTCGTGCGTCGCCGCCCCGAAGAGCACTGCCTCCCGGTCGAAGGCCGCCGCGGGACAGTGCTCTTCCAGCCAGTCGGCCAGCTGATGCGCGACGTCATGGACGGCCCGCAGATGGGCCGCCAGTCGCGGCGGGCTGCCGAGGTACGCCAGCAACTCCGCGACCCGGTCCGGCAGGGCGAGCAGGGGCGGACCGATCGCGCCGGTCATGGCCCGCGTCAGCGCGGTTTCGGTGGACACTCCGTCAGGTTACTTGCGGAGACGGCCAGTTGTGCCGATGTCGGCCCGCGGCGGATGCGCGTGACAGCGGGACCCGGCCCTGCGGAGTGCCGGGCCGGGGTGTGTCCCGGCCCGGCCCGGTCTCATGACGCCTTCGGCTCCGGCTGGTGGGTGTCGTAGGGCCGCGTGATGATCTCCATGCCGTGTCCGGCCGGATCCAGGAAGTACAGTCCACGGCCGCCGAAGTGGTGGTTGATCTCCCCCGGCTGCTTGCGATGCGGATCGGCGTAGTACGTGATCCCGTCCTGCCGGATCCGCTCGAAGGCCGCGTCGAACTCCTCGTCGGACACGAGGAACGCGTAGTGCTGCATGACGATCGACTCCGCCGGGATGGTGGCGAAGTCCAGGGTGACCCCGTTGCTGGTGGCCACCGGAACGAACGGTCCCCACTCGGCCCCGGCCTCGAGCCCCAGGATGTGCGCCAGGAACTCGGCCGACTCCCGGTTGTCCCGGGCATGGACGATGGTGTGATTCAACTCGACTGACATGTGTGGAATGCCTCCGTAAGGCAATCTCACAGGCGCCTCCATGCCTCACCCGGCCGGTGACCGACACGCGATGCCCTGCTTTTGATCCTAGCCAGGGCCCGCCCGCAGCGTCGAGGTCGGTTCCCGAACAGGGCCTGCCGACGGCCACCGCCGGGCGGGGCAGGGCATCCGGGCCGGTCAGACCGTCGTCGCAGCCGTCGAGTCCGTACGGGCCGCATCGCGTACGACGCCACGGCGCCGGGTCGGCATCCCGAGGGTCGGGTTGGCGACGGCCCAGGCCGCGCCCTTGCAGACCAGCTCCTTGTAGACGGCGGCCGACCGCCCGGTCAGCGCGGCCCGCACGGCGCGGTCGTCGGCGGTGACGTACTGGATCAGGCCTTCCCTGCGGCCCAGCGAGATGCACTGGTTGAAGTAGCGCAGCGGCACGTTCGGGAGCTTTCCGCCGGTGAGGCGGGCGGCGATGGCGTCGGCGGCCTGCCATGCCATGGGGGTGCCCGAGGCGCAGGACATCCGCAGCGGCTTGTCGCCGGGGCCGGTGGCCATGGCCGCGTCCCCGACGGCGTACACGTCGGGGTGCGAGACCGAGCGCATGGTCGCGTCGACCACGATCTGCCCGGTGTCGGTGACCTCCAGCGTAGTGGCCCGGGAGATCGGGTGGACGGCGAAGCCGGTGGTCCACACGGTGACCGCGGCCGGCAGGGACCTGCCGTCGGCGGTGGTGACCCGGTCGGCCGCCACCTCGGTGACGGCGGTGTGCTCGTGCACCGTGATGCCGAGCCCGCCGACGACCTTGTGCAGGTGCCGGCGCCCCTTGGGCGAGAGCCAGTCGCCGAGGCCGCCGCGGACGGCGAGGGCGATGTCGAGGTCCGGGCGGGCCTCGGCGATCTCCGTCGCGAACTCCAGGCCGGTGAGACCGCCGCCGACCACGACCACGGGCTGTCCGGCGTCCAGACGGGCCAGGCGTTCGCGCAGCCGGAGCGCTCCGGGGCGTCCCGCGATCTCGTGGGCGTGCTCGGCCGTGCCGGGGACGCCATGGGCGTTCCAGCCGCTGCCGAGGGCGTAGACGAGGGTGTCGTACTCCAGTTCCCCGGCGCCGTCCGCGTCGGTGACGGCGACCGTCCTGCGGTCGACGTCGACGGCGGTGACCTGCGCGAGCCTCAGTTCGACGCCGGTTCCCCCGAACATCTCCCGGAAGGGCCGGGGCCTGAGGTCCTGGCCGGTCGCGAGCTGGTGCATCCGGACGCGCTCGACGAAGTCGGGCTCGGCGTTGACGAGGGTGACGGCGGCGTCTTCGCGGCGCAGCCGCTTGGCGAGGCGCCCGGCGGCGATGGCGCCGGCGTATCCGGCGCCGAGGACGACGATGCGGTGCTGCATCTGCTGGCTCCTGTCTTGAGCGGATTCGCCACTTGAACCGGGCAGCCCGCTGTTTCCTGACAGGAACGCGTTGTGAAGCACCTCACACGGAAGCACCTCACACGGAAGCGCCTCGCGCGGAAGCGCCTCGCAGGGCGGTCAGAAGGCGGCGTCGAGCAGGGGTTCGCCGTGGTCGGTGGATGCCCAGCGCCGGGTGAAGCGTTCGAGTTTGTCGGGGTTGACCTGGTTGCGGAAGGCGGCGATGCCGTCGGCGGTGATCTCCAGGCACATGACGCCGATGACCCGGTCGTCGACGACCGCCACGAGGGCGGGGCCGCCGTTGACGGTCGTGGCGTGGACCACGGGCGATCCGCCGGCCAGGGCACGCTTGGCCTTGCTGGGCTTGAACAGCCCGCGCATGAAGGTGGCGACCGCGAGAGCGCCCTCGAAGGCCTTGGCGCGGGCCGGCACCTTCCCGCCGCCGTCGCCGATCGCGACGGCGTCCTGGGTGAGCAGACGGACGAGCTGATCGGTCCGGCCGCTGGTGGCGGCCGCGAGGAACTCGTCGATGATCCGCCGGGCGGCGGTCTCGTCGATCTCGGTGCGGGCCTTGCCGTCGACGACGTGCTTCCTGGCGCGGTGGAAGATCTGCTGGCTGGCGCCCTCGGTGATGTCGAGGATCTCGGCGATCTCCTTGTGCGGGTAGGCGAAGGCCTCGCGCAGCACGTACACCGCCCGCTCGCCGGGAGAGAGCCGCTCCAGCAGGGCGAGGACCGCGAACGAGACCGATTCGCGCTGTTCGGCGGTGTCGGCCGGCCCGAGCATCGAGTCCCCGGCGAGCAGCGGCTCGGGCAGCCACTGACCCACGTACGTCTCACGCCGGGCGCGGGCCGAGGTGAGCTGGTTCAGGCACAGATGCGTGAGCACCTTCGTCAGCCAGGCCTCGGGGACCTCGATCCGGTCGAGGTCGGCGGCCTGCCAGCGCAGGAACGTCTCCTGCACGGCGTCCTCGGCCTCGCTCGCGGAGCCGAGCAGGCGGTAGGCGATCGCCTCCAGGCGCGGCCTGGATGCCTCGAACCGGTCCACGTCGTTCATGGTC
>NZ_JBEOWS010000473.1:0-6072 GCF_040296125.1 Streptomyces sp. NPDC002265
GGTCGCCCGGGAGCCGCACGGAGTCCAGCGGGACGCGGCCCCGGAAGAGGACGGCTGCGTCAGCCCGCTTCGGCTCTCGGGCGGGACGTGGGAGCCGGATCGGTGGCGGCGAGTTCCAGTGGCTTGGCCATGTAGACCGCCTCGGCACCGTAACTCGCGGGCAGCCCGATCTCGGGCCGGGCGCGGTAGCCCAGCCGGGACCACAGCGTCTCGGAGCCGCGCACGGCGACCAGAGAGAGGGTCCGGTAGCGGGCCGCCCGCCCGGTCTCCTCCAGATGCCGCTGCATCCGGCGGGCCAGGCCCCGGCCCCGCGCCCGCTCGGCGATCGCCAGGTCGTGGGTGTGCAGGTTGCTGCCCCCGTTGCCCTGTGCCGCGTCCTCCTCGGCCAGGCTCAGGTCCGGGCAGCGGAACAGCGGATACGGCAGGGCGAGCAGGTAGCCGCCGAAGCCGCCCGCGTGCTCCAGCACGAAGCAGGTCGAGGGCGAGGCGCGGTGCCGGGAGCGCAGCGCCTCCCGCCCCTCGGACAGGCCGCTCGTGGCGTAGGCGCGTTCCTCCAGCGCGACCACCTCGTCCCAGTCCCCCTCCCGGAACAGCCGGATCCGGGTGTCCGTCATACGCCGCCTCCGTCCGGCCCGGGGCCGCCGACGCAGACGTACGGCAGCGGCGCGAAGCCGTTGAACCCCCGGGTCGAGTAGGCGGCGGCGTACGCGCCGCAGGAGTGGACCCACACCGGGTCGCCGGAGCCGATCGCGCGCGGGACCCGTACCGGGGCGTCCTCCTGGGCGTACGCGTCGTCGCTGTCGCAGGTCGGGCCGGCCACCACGGCGTCGACGAACTGCCCGCCGACGTGGGTGGGGAACTCCAGGCGGTACCGCAACTGGTCCATCTCGTAGAGGCCGTTGAACTTGCCGCAGCTCAGATAGAGCCAGTCCTCACGGGTGCCGTCGAGCCGGCGGCGGGAGGAGGACCGGGCGACATGGGCGCGGGTCGCGCCGTGGTCGGCGACCAGGTGGCGGCCGGGCTCCAGCAGGAAGTCCAGCGGGGCGGCGGCGACCGCGCGCAGCCGTTGCATGCCCTCGCGGATCACCACGAACATCTTGTCCAGCGGCGGTTCCAGCGGCAGGCCGCGCCGGTCGAGGACGCCGAGGGCGGGCAGTCCGCCGCCGAGGTTGATCCGGTCCGGGGTGATCCCGCGCCGGCCGAGCGCCTCCAGGACAGCGGCCAGCGAGTCGATCGCCGCTGCCCAGGCCTCGGCGGTCATCTGCTGGGAGCCGACGTGCACGGACAGGCCTGAGGGCACCAGCCCGGCGGTGCGGGCGGCTTCGAGCACCTGCGGGGCGTCCTCGGGCGAACAGCCGAACTTGCGGCCCAGGCCCCACAGCGCGCCCTCGCCGGTGGTCGCGATCCGGCAGAACACCCGTGACCCGGGGGCGTGTTCGGCGATCGCTGCGACGTCCTGCGGACAGTCGGTGGCGAAGTCGCGCACGCCCAGCCGGTGGGCCTCGGCGATGTTGCGGTCGAACTTGACGGTGTTGCCGTAGTGGATCAGCCCGGGGGCCACCCCGGTGCGCAGCGCCTGGGCGATCTCCTGCGGGCTCGCCGCGTCGAAGCCGGAGCCGAGCCGGGCGAGGTGGCCGAGCACCTCGTCCACCGGGCAGGCCTTCATCGCGAACCGGACGGCGACGCCGGGCAGTTCGGCGCACAGGGCGGTGTACTGGCGGGCGATGCCGTCCAGGTCGTAGACGATGACGTCCTCGACGGCGGCGGCGAGCGCGGCGCGCAGTGCACGGTGGTCGGGCCGACCGGAAAGGGGCGCGGTCGCCGCGTGCGCGGTGGTCGGTGCGGTCGGTGCGCAGTGGCCGGTTCTGCCGTGGTCGGCCGTCCGGCGCCGTTCGGCGCTCTGGGGCAGGTCGGTGGTCTGAGGCCTCACGTATGAACTCCCGGTCCGACTGGATGAACGATGCCAAGGGCTGGCTGGCACGCGTGAGATGGGACGAGGGAGTCCCGAGGCCGGCTGTCACGCGCCTGACCTGGACTCCCTCCCTGCCGCACTCTAGGCACTTCCGGGACCCGCTCCTGCTGTGCGTCCCGCGCGGCCCGCCCGCCGTGAACGGGTCGGTCCGGCGGGCGGGGCCCGCGGAGGAAGGCCGGCTCAAGGCGCCGCCGGGAAGTCGCGGCGGCGCCCTGTGCCACCGCTCGGCCTGCCGGACCACCCGAACGGCGGCGGGTGCGGGCCGCCGCGACCTTGACGATCAGTTGCCTCCGTATACCTCCGTACGCTGTCGAACGCATCTCGCGTCGCAGGCCGGTCGGGCAGACGGCCGGGCGGCAGGACCCATGAGCGGCGGCCTTACACGATCGAGGGTCGGCACGGGAAAGAGAACACAGACCGCCCAACAGCCCACTACACTCACCGAAACCGGCCGAAATCCCTTGAACCGCACCGCGGGCTCACCGGAAACCGGATTTCCGGGTGAGTGGTCCGCGGCCGAGTCCGGCCCGACCGGCTCGGCGATGTGATCGTCGCAGTGCTCGTCCCCGGCTGCGAGGGGTCACCGCCGAACGCCTTCGAGCGCTCCTGGCCGGCCGGAGATCGATACCCGCCCCAAGCGTTTCGGCGTCTGCCCGTGAAGAGCGCCTCGCGGTGCCTCGACGCGCAGATGTCTCCGAACGATGTTCCGCCCCGACCGCTGGAAGGTGCCATGAGCGCGCGTCGTCTGTTGCCGAACGAGGAGTCCCTCGACCTCATCAGACTGGTCCGGAAACTGGCGGCCGACGAACTCGCGCCGCGGGTGGACGCCGACGAGGCGGAGGAGGCGTTCCCGCGCGACGTCTTCAGGCTCCTCGGCAGCGTCGGCCTGCTCGGTCTGCCGTACCCCGAGGCGCACGGCGGCGGCGGTCTGTCCTACGAGGTGTATCTGCAGGTCGTCGAGGAGATCGCGGCCGTGTGGGCCTCGGTCGGCGTAGGTGTCTCCGTGCACGTGCTGTCGTGCTTCGGGCTGGCGACGACGGGTACCGAGGAGCAGAAGCGGCAGTGGCTGCCCGCGATGCTCGGCGGCGAACTGCTGGGCGCCTACTGCCTCTCGGAGCCGCACGCCGGCTCGGACCCGGCCGCGATGCGGACCCGGGCCCGCCGGGACGGCGATCACTACGTCCTGAACGGCGCGAAGGCCTGGACGACCCACGGCGGCCACGCGGACTACTACAAGGTCATGGCCCGCACCTCGGAACACCGCACGGGCATCTCGTGCTTCATGGTCCCGGCCGACACCGAGGGTCTCACCGCCGACGTGCCCGAACGGAAGATGGGCCTGACCGGGTCCACGACCACGACGATGGTGTTCCGGGACGTCCGCGTCCCCGTCGAGCGGCGCATCGGTGCCGAGGGCGACGGCCTGCGCATCGCTCTCGCGAGCCTGGATTCCGGCCGTCTCGGGATCGCGGCCGTCGCGGTCGGTCTCGCCCAGGGCGCTCTCGACCACGCGGTCGCCTACGCACGCGACCGGGAGACGTTCGGTTCACGCATCATCGACCACCAGGGAGTCGCGTTCCTGCTCGCCGACATGGAGGCCGCGGTCTTCTCGGCGCGGGCCGCGACCCTGCATGCCGCCCGGCTGAAGGACGCGGGGCTGCCGTTCAGCCGTGAGGCGTCGGTCGCCAAGCTCGTCGCGACCGACAACGCGATGCGGGTCACCACCGATGCGGTGCAGGTGCTGGGCGGGGTCGGCTACACGCGCGAGTTCCCGGTCGAGCGGTACATGCGTGAGGCCAAGGTGACGCAGATCTTCGAGGGCACGAACCAGATCCAGCGCCTGGTCATCGGCCGGTCGCTCGCCGGCTCCGACAGCGGTGACCTCACCCTGGCCCCCTGAGCCCGGCGCTCCCGACGGCGGCCGAGCCGGGCCGGCACGGACTCGGCCGCTCCCGCGGGTGGGGTGAGCACCCGGCTCCACCGGGCGGGCGTCCGACCGGCCCCGACCTCTCTGCCATCGCGGGGTCGGTGGGCGCGGCGGGTCGCGGTCAGGCGGCGAATTCGCCGGCCTGGAGCTGCCAGAGGGACGCGTAGAGTCCGTGCTGGGCGAGGAGTTCGTCATGGGTGCCCTGCTCGGCCACGACCCCGCCCTTGTCCATGACGTAGATCCGGTCGGCGTGGCGGACCGTGGAGAGCCGGTGGGCGATGATCAGCATCGTCCGGTCGGCCGCGAAGGCGCGCAGCGTGCGCTGGATGGCCGCCTCGGTCTCGTTGTCCACGGCGGAGGTGGCCTCGTCGAGGATCACGACCGGCGCGTCCTTGAGGATCGCGCGCGCCAGCGCGATCCGCTGCCGCTGCCCTCCGGAGAGCGCGGCGCCGCGTTCACCGATCACCGTCTCGTAGCCGTCCGGCAGCGTCGCGACGAAGGTGTGCGCCTCGGCCTTCATGGCCGCCTGGACCACGGCCTCGTCACAGGCGCCGAAGCTGCCGTACCGGATGTTGTCGGCGACGGTGCCGTCGAAGAGGAACGGGTCCTGGGCGACGAAGCCGATCGCGTGGCGCAGGTCGTGCCGCGACAGGTCGCGCACGTCCCGTCCGTCGAGCCGCACGCTGCCGAAGTCGGCGTCCTGGAAGCGCATCAGCAGCTTGGCGATCGTCGTCTTGCCGGAGCCGGTGGCACCGACGAGGGCGGTGACCCGGCCGGCGGGGACGGTCAGCGAGAGGTTCTCCAGCGCCGGCGGCCGATCGGGGTAGGCGAAGGTGACCCCGTCGAGGACGATCTCGCCTCGCACCTCCTCGGCGTCGAGCGCTCCGCCGGTGCCGTCGGTCTCGACGGGCAGGGCGTGCAGTCGCCGGACCCGGCCGTAGGAGGTGATCGTGCGCTGGTACTGGTCGACGATGCCGCCGAGCCGGTTCATCCGGACCATCACCATCTGGGGCAGTCCGATCAGCGGGCTGAACACCTGGAACGGCAGGCTGCCGTCGAGCACCGCCCGGCCGCCGATCAGCAGGGTGCCGGCCATCGAGCTGGTCGTGCAGAGCCGGACGATCTCGGCGTGGCGGATCGTGCTCCGGTCGGTGCGCCGGCTGCTGTCCTGGGCCTCCCCGCTCAGCCGGTCGATGCGCTCGGCCTCGTAGTCCTCGGTACAGAAGCTCTTGACGGTGGCGCCGGCCTCCAGTGTGTTCACCAGCTGGCTGTGCAGCCTGGCCCGGTCCTCACCGGAGACGGCGTAGTCGGCCGCGGCCTTGTCCTGGTAGTGGAACGACAGCCAGGCGATGACCGGGATGGGCAGGAACGCGATCCAGGCGACCTGCGGGGCCAGCCACAGGAACAGCGGCACCAGGAGGGCCAGACTGGTGCCCAGTTGCAGCAGGTCGTTGGCCGAGGTGGCGAAGAAGGTGCCCAGCTGACGGACGTCGTCGGTGAGCGCACCGGCGATCCGGGTGGTCCGCTCGCCCTCCAGGTGCCGTAGTTCGAGGTGCTGAACATGGGCGTACGTCCGGTTGCGCCAGTCGTGCTCGACGTCCTGGCCGAGCCGGCGCCACTGGAGGTTCGAGGAGTACGACAGGCCCGCCACGGCGGCACAGGCGACGGCCACCAGCCCTGTCAGGCCCCAGAGTTGAGCGGAAGCGGTGGTCAGACCGAAGCGGACGAGCGGGTCGGCCCGGCCCTTGATGAGAACCAGCGCGGTCCAGCCGAGAAAGGTGCCGAGCGCCATCTCCGAGACCTGGCAGGCGACCGACAGCGCGGACGCGCGGCACAGCCGCCGACGGTGCGGTCCCACGATCTCCAGCAGGGGGTGGCGTTCGGCGCTCGTCCCGGTCTGCTCCCGGGTCGCGTCGAGCGTTCTGCGCCATGCCTTCCGGACCACGACCCCGGTCGCCACCGCCACCGCGCCCAGCGCGACCAGTTGCTTGCCCAGCGACGCCCCGCGGAACAGGGCGAGGCCGGCCACCACCCCACCGCCGACGGCGAGCGCGGGGCCCACGACGCCTCGGTCCGTGCGCGGGGCCGTTGCGGCGGCGGGCTGCGCCGGGGCCGGGGGGCCGGCCCCCGCCCGGCCCCCCCCCCCCCCCCCGCCCGGCCCCCCCCCCCGCCC
>NZ_JBEOWS010000474.1:0-6052 GCF_040296125.1 Streptomyces sp. NPDC002265
CATTATGCACGGACACCTGTGGTCGCCCTCGTATTTCTGCGCATCGTGCGGAGGAGCACCGATGGCGATCGTGCGCCAGTACATCGAGCAGCAAAAACGTCCGCACCAACGTGCACGTCAGAGCAGTCTTGAGATGCATTCATCCCCAGCGTGAACGCCGGGGCTTTCCGCAAGAGTCCCGGTATCCGCGCCGGCCTTCGCCAGGTCGGACAGACGGCGCAACTGCGTGTACCTGTCGGGGTCGCTGTCGCAGAACTCCTCCTTGGGCAGGAGATCCGCCTCGGAGACGACACCGACGACCCGGCACTCGCCCTCGATGACGGGCAGGGCGCTGACCTTCCAGTCCTGCATCAGCTGCACGATCTCCTTGAAGGTCGCCCTGCGGCCGACTGCGGCGACCGTGTGGGTCATGACATCACTGACGATGTGCGGGGTGCCGTGCATGGTCACTCCTTTGGAAACCGTTCGGAACCGGCCGGGTCAGATGAGGCTGCCGGCGCCGTATGGGGCGTACAGGTCGAGGAGGCGGGTCCTGGCCGAGCGCAGACGGTGGGCGAGGACCTGACCCACCCACCGGCTGACGTCCCGGCCCAGGGCCGGGACGTCCAGGCACATGGGCCGACAGCCGTGGCGTCGAATTCGTAGGCCCGCACCGTGTCACCGCCTCGGCGCCCATCTGCCAGGCAGGCGGAGGAAACAGCCAGGACCAGCCAACCAGCGCATTGTGGCCGAGGCTCTCGACGACGTCCGCCCGACGGTCCGGTACCGGCATATCGCGCTCGACCCGGCCGGTGCGAATGATCCAGAAGCGGCCGGCGCGTCCTCCCTCCTCGAACAGGCGCGTTCCCTGCGGGACACAAACCTCCCGGGCGCGGCGCATGAACCGCTCGCGGTGTCCGGCGGGCAGTGAGCGCAGCACGCTGGGGGTGGACGTGGCGTGCATGACATGCCTCCTTGCGAGGCTACGAACTTCCAAGGCCAGCGTCTGCCGGGCCCTTGAGGAGGTTCATGGTCCGTACGGTCCAGTGATCGGGCCATCCAGTACCGACGACCGGTTGATTTCGGCGCGCTGCACAGGGACATGCGGCCAGGCCTCGCCCTCCATTTCGTTTACGTCCACGACGAGTTGGGGCTGCACGGACCTCCTGGACCGGGACCTTCGGCACCACTGTGGGTCCCGGGTGGCCGCTGCCCTGATCCGGCGTGGCGCAGAAGCATCGCCTACGGATCGACTCATCCACAGCGACTTGTACAAGGAGCGCAGCCATGCCCAGGACTCCAGCGACTGGCGACCGAGCGACGCCCCGGCCCAAGGCGGCACTCGGTCTTCCGGCCGCGTCCGCGCTCGTGATCGGTACCATCATCGGCACCGGGATCTTCGCTCTCCCCTCCGCGCTCGCCCCGTACGGGCCCGTCTCGCTGGTCGCCTTCGTCATCGTGACTCTGGGCGCGCTGGCGCTCGCGCTGACCTTCGGGGCGTTGTCGAAGCGGGTACCGGCGAGCGGCGGGCCGTACGTCTACGCCCGGGAGGCTTTCGGCGAGTTCGCCGGATTCCTCAACGCGTGGTCGTACTGGATCACTGCGTGGGCCGGCAACGCGGCGATCGCTGTGGCGTGGGTCGGCTACGTCGAGGTGTTCGTCAACACGGGTCACAAGACGTGGATTTCCATGAGCATCGCTCTCGGCGGGCTCTGGGCGGCGGCCGCGATCAACCTCACCGGCGTCCGTAACATCGGCGCGTTCCAGGTGGTCACCACCGTGCTGAAGTTCGTGCCGCTTGTCTTCATGGCGACCATCGGGCTGTTCTTCATCGACCCGGACAACTTCGGAGCCTTCAACGCCAGCGGTCAGTCGGCGCTCGGCGCGATCTCCGCAGCGGCGGCCATCGCCCTGTTCAGCTACCTCGGGCTGGAGGCCGCCTCGGTGGTCGCCGGCCGGGTGCGCGAGCCGGAGCGGAACGTGCCGCGCGCCACCGTCTACGGCACGCTGCTGTGCGCCGTCATCTACATTCTGGGCACGCTCGCGGTCTTCGGCACCGTCTCGCACGGGGCGCTGAGCGACACTGTCGCACCGTTCACCGACGCCGCGAACAACATCGTCGGCGGCACCTGGGCGGGGGACGTCGTGGCCGTCGCCGCGATCATCTCGGGCATCGGCGCCCTCAACGGCTGGACCATGCTGTGCGCCGAGATGCCGTACGCCGCCGCCCGCGACGGGCTCTTCCCCGATGTCTTCGCGAAGCTGCGCGGTGAGAGCGGCGTGCCGGCCTTCGGTGTCGTCGCCTCCACCGTGCTGGCCTCGCTGATCACGGTGTTCAGCTATACCCGCTTCGAGGACGTCTTCACGAAGATCGTGCTGCTGAGCGTGCTCACCGCGGTGGTCCCGTATCTGTTCTCCGCCGCCGCCCAGCTGTACTGGCTGCTGGTGCGCGGCCGGGAGACCCTCAGCCCGCGGCGCCTGGCCCGCGACGTCACCGTCGCCGCTCTCGCGCTGGCCTTCTCCTACTGGTCGATCCAGGGCAGCGGCTACCAGACCGTCTACTACGGACTGTTCGTGCTGCTGCTCGGGGTGCCGGTCTATGTGTGGCTGAAGCGGGGCCAGGGCCGGTATGGCGACGAACCGGCCGCGGCGATTCCCGCCGCCCGTGCTCCGCGTGAGGAGCATGCCCCGGAGACGCCGGCACCACCGAAGCGGCTCTCCCGCGGGCTGGGCACCAACCGCGTCGGCGGCCCCCGCAGGCGCGACGCCCACCGCCACCAGGACTGACCATCACCCTCACGATTGAGGAAACCACGCCGTGAACACGTTCCACGTCGACTCCGAGGCCGGGCGCCTGCGCCAGGTGATCCTGCACCGTCCCGGCATCGAGCTCTCCCGCCTCACCCCGCGCAACGTCGACGCTCTCCTCTTCGACGACATCCTGTGGGCCAAGCGCGCCCGTGAGGAACACGACGCCTTCGCCCAGGTGCTGCGCGACCACGGCACCCGCGTGCACTACTTCGCCGACCTGCTCGCACAGACCCTCGACAGCGACGAGGCCCGTGACTGGCTGCTGGAGCGGGTGATCACCCCGGCCACCGTCGGACCGGCGCTCATCGACCCGGTGCGCGAACTGTGCGCCGAACTCGACGGCGAGACCCTCGCCGGACACCTCATCGGCGGGCTCCTCAAGAGCGACCTGCCGCTCGCCACCCCGCACAGCCTGGTCTGGAACGCACTCGACGCGGACGACTTCGCCCTCGCCCCGCTGCCCAACCACCTCTTCCCGCGCGACAACTCCTGCTGGGTGTACGACCGTCTGTCGGTCAACCTGATGGCCAAGACCGCCCGGCGGCGCGAGAGCCTGCACGCCGAGGCCATATACCGCTTCCACCCGATGTTCGCCGGCGTCGCCCCGGAGCCGCTCCTTGACGGCTCGGCGGGAACCCTCGAAGGCGGGGACGTCCACGTCCTGGGCAACGGCGCCGTCATGGTCGGCATGGGGGAGCGCACCACTGCGCAGGCGGTGGAGAACCTGGCCGCCCGGCTGTTCGCCGAGGGCACGGCACGGCGGCTGATCGCCGTCCACCTCCCTGCTGCCCGGGCCTACATGCACCTCGACACCGTGCTGACGATGATCGACCGCGACACCTTCGTCATCTACCCGGGCCTGGCCGACTCCCTGCGCTCCTGGACACTCACGCCCAGCGGCACCCGCGAGTGCGGCTTCGACGTCGCCCCCAATTCCGACCTCGCTACTGCCCTGGCCGAGTCCCTCGACCTCGACAAGGTCCGGATGCTCTCCGCCCCGCAGGACATCCGCAACGCCGAGCGCGAACAGTGGGACGACGGCAGCAACTTCCTCGCCCTCGCCCCCGGCGTGATCGTCGGCTACGAGCGCAACGTCACCACCAACACCTACCTGCGCAAGCAGGGCATCGAGATCGTCACCATCGCCGGCGCCGAACTCGGCCGCGGACGCGGCGGCCCGCGCTGCATGAGCTGCCCCATCGAACGCGACCCGGCCGCCTGAGCCCCCAGGGGGAACCACCATGACCATCGACCTGCGCGGCCGCTCCTACCTGAGTGAACTCGACTTCAGCGCAGCCGAGATTCACCACCTCCTCGACCTCGCCGCCACCCTGAAGGCCGCCAAGCGAGCCGGCACCGAGCAGCCTCGGCTGACCGGCCGGAATCTCGCGCTGATCTTCGAGAAGACCTCCACCCGCACCCGCTGTGCCTTCGAGGTCGCAGCCGCCGACCAGGGTGCCGCCACCACCTACCTGGGCCCCGGCGACACCCACATCGGCGTCAAGGAGTCCATCGCCGACACCGCCCGCGTACTTGGCCGCATGTTCGACGCCATCGAGTACCGCGGCTCCGCCCAGTCCCTCGTCGCCGCCCTCGCCACCCATTCCGGCGTTCCCGTCTACAACGGGCTCACCGACACAGCGCACCCCACTCAGAGCCTGTGCGACGTGCTCACCATGCACGAGCACAGTCTCAAGCCCGTGCCCGACATCGTCTACTGCTACCTCGGTGACGCGCGCAACAACATGGGCAACTCGCTGCTGTCCATGGATGCGCTGCTCGGCATGGACGTGCGCATCGCCGCCCCTGCCCCGCTGTGGCCCGACCCCGCGCTGGTCACCAAGTGCCGGGAGGTGGCCGAGCGCAGCGGTGCCCGAATCCTTCTCACCGAGGACGCCGAGACTGCCGTACGCGGCGCCGACTTCCTGCACACCGACGTCTGGGTGTCCATGGGCGAGCCCGCCGACACTTGGCGGGAGCGGATCGAACTGCTGCTGCCGTACCAGGTCAACGGCAAGACGCTCGACGCCACCGGCAACCCGGACGTGAAGTTCATGCACTGCCTGCCGGCCCTGCACGACCGCCGCACCCGTCTCGGAAACGACCTCTTCGACCGCTATGGCCTGAACGGACTTGAAGTCGCCGACGACGTCTTCTCCTCGCCCGCGTCGATCGTCTTCGACCAGGCCGAGAACCGGCTGCACACCATCAAGGCAGTACTCGTCGCCACCCTGGAGGACTGAAGCCATGCGCATCGTCGTCGCCCTCGGCGGCAACGCCCTGCTCCACCGCGGCGAACGCCCGGACGCCGCCGTTCAGCAAGCAAACATCGACCGGGTCGCCACCGCACTGGCCGCTCTGGCCCACGAGCACGAGATCGTCCTCACCCATGGCAACGGCCCGCAGATCGGCCTGCTCGCCATGGAGAGTGCGAGCGACCCGGCCCTCAGCGCCCCCTACCCTCTTCATCTGCTTGGCGCGCAGACCCAGGGCCTGATCGGCTCCCTGCTGGCCTGCACGCTGCATGACGCCCTGCCCGGCCGCCACATCGCCACCCTCGTCACCCACACCCTGGTACGGGCCGACGACCCGGCGTTCGGCCGGCCCACCAAGTTCGTCGGCCAGGTCTACCCACGGGAGGTGGCCAGGGCTCTCGCCCGCAAGCGGGGCTGGCACATCGCGCAGGACACCACCGGCTGGCGCCGCGTCGTCCCCTCCCCGGCACCGGAACGCATCCTGGAGACCGACACCGTCCACGAGCTGCTGAACAGCGGCACCCTCGTGATCTGCGCGGGAGGCGGAGGTGTCCCCGTCACGGCGGACAACGACACCGGCGCGCTGACCGGCGTCGAGGCCGTCGTCGACAAGGACCTCACGGCAGCTCTGCTCGCCGAAGATCTGAAGGCCGACTTCCTGTTGATCCTCACCGACGTCCCGTGCGTGTACGAGGACTATGGGACCTCCGCTCAGCAGCCCGTCCTCGACGCCACCCCCGCCGTACTGCGCCGCAAGGGCTTTCCCGAGGGCTCCATGGGGCCGAAGGCCGAAGCCGCGGCCCGGTTCGTCGAGCGGACCGGAGGGCTCGCCGCCATCGGGGCGCTGGACGCGGCGTACGAGATCGTGCACGGCCGCTCGGGCACCCTGGTCCGCCCTGAACTCGTGGCTGGCTGACGGGCGGGAGTGGGGAGCACCGGGGCCGTCCGGCCCCAGCGCCGGGGCCGGACGGCCCGCCCGGGGGCGCAGTCCGGCACCACCCCGTGAC
>NZ_JBEOWS010000475.1:0-5958 GCF_040296125.1 Streptomyces sp. NPDC002265
TCATGACTGTCGCCGACAAGATCGCCGAGGAGCTTGACGCTCTTCACGCCGAAGAGACGTCGCCCGGAATGGCGGCCGTCGTCCTCGACCTCGCCAGGGCGATCGACTCCACCGACGTTCCCGGGGCGAAGGCCGCGGCCGCTCATCAAATCCGGTCGATCATGACCGATCTCCGGAGGCTGGCCCCGATCGAAGCGCAGGGGGACGCGGTTGATGACATTGCTGAGCAGCGAGCGAAGCGCCGAGCCGCAGCACGCGAGCAGGCCAGTGGCTGACGGCCCCCTGTACGGCTGGCAGCAGCCCCCGATCCAGACCGCGCCGCCGTCGGTGTCCAGCGCCGGGCAGGAAGCCATCGACCTCGCGGCCAAAGCCGGTCTGGAACTGGACCCGTGGCAGCAACACGTGCTCCGCGTCGGGATGGCGGAGAAGGCGGACGGCACCTGGGCGTCGTTCGAAGTGGCGGTCTGCGTGCCGCGCCAGAACGGCAAGGGCGCGATCATCGAGGCCCGCGAGCTGTGGGGCCTGTTCATCGGCGGCGAGGAACTGATCCTGCACTCGGCACACGAGTTCAAGACCGCCAAAAATGCTTTCCGACGGATCGAGCGCCTCATCCGTGGATGCCCTGACCTGCACAAACGCGTCAAGCGGTACTGGCAGACCACGGGCGAGGAAAGCATCGAGCTGCACTCCGGACAGATGCTCCGGTTCATCGCCCGCAGCAAGGGCAGCGGCCGCGGGTTCAGCGGCCACGCGAACATGATGGACGAGGACATGATCCTCGGGGACAACGAGATGGACGCGCTGCTGCCGACGATGGCCGCCATCGACGACCCGCAGATCTGGTACCTCGGCAGCGCAGGCGTCGGCGCGCCCTCCGTACAGCTGGGGCGCCTGCGGCGCCGCGCGCTCGCCGCGATCGAGGTGGGCGTTCCTGACCCGTCTCTGGCGTACATGGAGTGGTCGGCGGATCTGCACGTCAAAGAGTGCCCGAAGGACTGCGACAAGCACGACGACCGGGCGGCCGACGAGACCGTCCGGAAGGCCAACCCGGCGCTGGGCTACCGGCTGACGCTGGCGAAGGTCGCCAACGAGCGGGCGACGCTGTCGGCCGACGGGTACGCGCGGGAGAGGCTCGGCGTGGGTGAGTACCCGTCCGATGAAGCGGACGCCTGGCAGGTCATCGGCAAGGACGTCTGGGAGGCCCTGGCGGACGACGAGAGCCAGCCGTCGGACCCGGTGTCGTTCGCCATCGACGTGACCCCCGAACGCTCCCACGCCTCCATCTGCGTGGCTGGCCACTTCGGCGACGGCGTGCACGTCGAGGTCGTGGACAACCGGCCCGGTACCGGATGGGTCCCCGATCGGATCCGGGACCTGGTGAAGAAGTGGGGTCCGCGCTGCGTGGTCATCGACCCGGGCAGTCCGGCCGGGTCGCTCATCACCGACGTGACCGACGCGCTGAAGGTCGACCCGGACGAAGAGGTCCAGGAGGACGAGGAGCCCGAGCTGCTGGCGCCGCTGGTGCAGATGAAGACCAGGGACGTGGTGCAGAGCGTCGGCCAGTTCTTCGACGCTGTGGCGTCCGGTCGGATCTCGCATCTCGACAACGCGCCGCTGGCGACGGCCCTGGCGGGCG
The DNA here is from genome assembly GCF_040296125.1 of Streptomyces sp. NPDC002265. NCBI lineage: Bacteria > Bacillati > Actinomycetota > Actinomycetes > Kitasatosporales > Streptomycetaceae > Streptomyces > Streptomyces sp. NPDC002265. The sequence goes on from NZ_JBEOWS010000475.1 coordinate 1,637, forward strand.
CCAGGAAACGGGAGCTGGGCGAGGCGTGGGCGTGGGCCCGGAAAGGCGTCGGCGTGGACATCACGCCGCTCGTCGGTGTCACGCAAGCGCGGTGGGGCCTCTTCGTCGAGATCGAGGAGCCGGAGGAGGAGGTGGAACCGTGGGCCGAATTCGGCTGACGCGCGCGGCCCGTGCGCGGGCGGGAGTCATGGCGGGCGGCGCCATGGTGGCGGCCGGCGCCGGGCTGAGCCTCGGGCTCGCCCTGGGCCTGGTCGTTGGCGGGGCCCTACTGGTGACGTACTGCCTGCTCGTGGCTGATATGGACGGGGGCGGCCCGTGACGAGCCTCTGGCAGCGATCCCGCAGGAGCCGGTCATCGACCCGGGACCTTGCGACGATCGACGACTACATGGCCGCCCTCCAGCAGTCCCTGGGCTACGGCGGGTTCTCCCCTTTGGGCATCACCCAGTCGCAGCCCGGCCAGGCCGCGGAGAAGGCCCCGACGGACCTGACTGGCTACGCACAGCTCTTCGCGACGAACCCGGTGATCTGGGCGTGCATGGTGGCCCGCATGTCCGTGTTCTCCGCGCCGCGGTTCACGTGGCAAAGGCTGAACAACGGCACGCCGTCGGAGATGTTCGGAACGGCCGAGCTGCGGCTACTGGAGGCGCCCTGGCCGGGCGGGACGACGCAGGACCTGCTCAACCGGGTCCTCCAGGATGCCGACCTGGCGGGCAACAGCTACTGGACGCGGCAGGGCGACGAGGCCGTGCGGCTGCGGCCCGACTGGACGCAGATCGTCCTGGAGCGGCGTCGGCACCTGCAGGGCGGTGACCTGGGATGGCGCCGGTACGGCTACCTGTACCAGGAGCCGGGCTGCGACCCGGTGTTCCTGTGGCCGGAGGAAGTCGCGCACTTCGCGCCGACCCCGGACCCGCTGGCGACGTTCCGCGGTATGTCGTGGCTGACCCCGGTGATCCGCGAGGTGCAGAACGACAACCTGATGGCCCGCCACAAGCGCCAGTTCTTCGAGAACGCTGCCACTCCGAACCTGGTGGTGCGGCTCGCACGCGAGGTCACCCCGGAGGCCTTCGCGAAGTTCAAAGCCAAGATGGAAGCCGGGCACCGCGGCGTCGAGAACGCCTACAAGACGCTCTACCTGGGCGGCGGTGCCGACGTGTCCGTGGTCGGCTCCAACTTCGAGCAGATGGACTTCAGCGCCGTGCAGGGCGCCGGCGAGACCCGCATCGCGTCGGCGGCCGGTGTGCCCCCGATCATCGTGGGCCTGTCCGAAGGCCTGAAGGCAGCGACCTACAGCAACTACGGCCAGGCCAGGCGCAGGTTCGCCGACGGCACGATCCATCCCCTGTGGCAGAACGCCGCCGGATCTTTCGCCCCGCTGGTCACCCCGCCGGGCGGCGGCGGGTCGGGAGCCGTGCGGCTCTGGTACGACGCGCGCAACGTGCCGTTCCTGCGGGAGGACGCCAAGGACGCCGCCGAGATCCAGGGCGTGCAGTCCCGCACGATCCGCACCCTCGTAGATGCCGGATACACCCCAGAGTCCGTCATGGCCGCCGTGACCGCCAGCGACTGGAGCCTGCTCGTGCACACCGGCCTGTTCTCCGTGCAGCTGCAAGCGCCCGGGACCCAGTCGTCGACCGCACCGCCCGAACTCACCCAAGGGGGTTCCTGATGCCCGCCCTGTCCGCCGTGACGCGCGATCTGGAGAGGTCGGCGCCGTTCCAGCTGATGCGCGCCGAAGGCGACGAGGAGGGCGACGGCCGGACCCTGTCCGGGTACGCAGCGCTCTTCGGCCAGCCCACCGAAATCAACAGCTGGGAGGGCGCCTTCACGGAGACGATCCGCAAAGGCGCCTTCAGGAAGACCATCCGCGAGCAGACCCCGGTCATGCAGTTCGACCACGGCCGGCACCCGCTCATCGGCTCCATCCCGATCGGCTCCATCGTCGACCTCCGCGAGGACGACCAGGGCCTCTACGTCGAGGGCCGCATCACCGACAACTGGCTGATGCAGCCGGTCCGGGACGCCATCGCCGAGCAGTCCGTGAACGGCATGAGCTTCCGGTTCGAGGTCGTCCGCGAGGAGTGGCGCGACGTCAACGGCAAACTGGTCAAGCCCGAGGAGGTCTACGACCTGCTCTGGATGCCCGGCGACCGCGGCCCCCTCCAGCGCGAGCTCATCGAGCTGAAGTGCCGCGAGCTCGGCCCCGTCGTCTTCCCGGCCTACGCGGGCACCAGCGTGTCCGTGCGCGCCCGGGACGTCGCCGACGGCCTGGCCCTCGACGACGAGATGACCCGCCGCATCCGCCACTCACTCGCCCGCGACGCGGCTGCCCCGGCCGTACCGGACGACCCGGAGCTCCGCCGCGAGGTCGCCACCGCGCTGCTCTACCAGCGGTCCGGCGACCCTCTCGGAGGACGGCAGATCGTCGTTGACCTCCAGGGCGTAGACCAAGACCCGGCCGCGATCGCACGCGCCGTGCAGATCGCCATCCGCCGAAGCCAACCGGTCGCGCCGCCCGCCAGCGGGCACCCGGCCCCGACACCCACACGAGGCGCGCCGCTCGATCCAGAGCACCCGCCGACCCCGAGCACCACTGACGCGCCGCCCGCCGATGGGCACCCGTCGCCGACCGAACGCACCGTCCGCATGCGCTCCCAGCTCGCCGAGATCGGCGAGCTGATGGACGGCGTGCTGGCGTCCATCGACACCCCGAAGGAGACCGGCTGATGCCCAAGCTTCAGCTTTCCCACGGCCAGGCGGTCATCCGCCTGCGCGACATCCGCGCCCAGCTCGAAGAGCTGGAGAAGCGCGACAGCCTCACTGCCGAGGACGAGCAGACCTTCGACGAGCTCACCCGCGAGTTCGCCGAGGTCGACGACCACCGCCGCCAGCTGGAGCGCCGCAGCGCGCTGGAGCGGGTCCGGGCCGCGACCCAGGCGACCGACCGGGCGCCGGCCGCGCTCGCTGTCGAGCCGGGCACGCCGGTCAACAGCCGCGACTCCTACGACCGCGACCCGATCCTGAACCCGGACTCCGTCGAGGACATGCGGTTCCGCAACCCGTGGGACCTGTCCGAGGTGCGGACCTTCGCCCGGTCCAAGGGGCAGATCGGGCAGGAGCTGCGGGCGCGGGCCCTCAGCGCCGTGGAGAGGATGGGCGGCGCCAACGACCGCGTGCGGCAGACCGCGACGCAGATCATCGAGCGGTGGGACGACGCCGACTCGCGGATCGCCCGCATGTGCCTGGCGACCTCGTCGCCGGAGTACCTGCGCGGCTGGGCCAAGGTCGCGACCGGCCGAGGGCACATGATCACCGTCGAGGAGCAGCAGGCGCTGGAGCGCGCCATGTCGCTCACCGACAGCCAGGGCGGCTACCTGGTGCCGTTCCAGCTCGACCCCACCGTGATCATCACGGCGAACGGGTCGCTCAACCAGATCCGTCAGGTCGCCCGCCAGGTCGTTGCCACCGGAGACGTGTGGAACGGCGTGTCGGCAGGTTCGGTGACCTGGTCGTTCGCGGCCGAGGGAACCGAGGCGAGCGACAACGCGCCCACGTTCGCGCAGCCCACCGTCCAGCTCTACAAGGCTCAGGGCTTCGTCCCGATCAGCATCGAGGCGATGGAGGACGAGGCGAACGCCACCCAGGAGGTGGCGCGCCTGCTCGCCTTCGGGCGGGACGAGCTGGAGGCCACGAAGTTCATCTCGGGCTCCGGCTCGGGCGAGCCGTTCGGCATCGTCACGGCCCTTACCGGCACCAGCTCGGAGCTCACGCAGGGCACCAACACGCTGCCGATCACGTCCATCTACGGCCTCGACAACGGCCTGCCCGCCCGCTACCGGATGGGTGCCTCCTGGCTCGGCCACCGCAGCATCTACAACGTGGTGCGGCAGTTCGACACCGCGGGCGGCGCCGGCATGTGGGTGCAGCTGCAGGGCGACCAGCCCTCCCAGCTGCTCGGCCGGAACAGCTACGAGGCGGAGGCGATGACCAGCACGGTCACCACCGGCTCCCGGAACCTGGTCTACGGCGACTTCTCGAACTACGTGATCGCCGACCGGATCGGCATGACCGTGGAGTTCATCCAGCACCTGGTCGGTGCCAACCGCAGGCCGACCGGCCAGCGCGGCTGGTACGCGTACTACCGCGTCGGCGCCGACAGCGTGAACGACGGCGCGTTCCGCATGAACAAGGTCGGCTGACAGCCGGGCGAGCTGTGGCGGGGGCCAGAGGTACTCCTCTGGCCCCCGCCCCGGTGACGAGGGGGGGGCCGCCAGGCCCGGGGCGGCTTAAACCCCATGGGGGACCGGGCCCCGCCGGGCC
>NZ_JBEOWS010000476.1:0-5950 GCF_040296125.1 Streptomyces sp. NPDC002265
GCCCGCCGCAGGGAGCGGCGCGAGGCCCAGCGGGCCGCCCGCTGGCTGCGGCAGGACGCCGCCGGCATCGAAGACTCCCTGACCTGGCAGCTACAGCAACTGGTCAGCGACAGGCCCGGTTCGGGCGGCGGGCGGCGGCTGGTCATGCCGCCCGTGCCCCGCAGGATCGAGCCGGCCGAGGAACTGGGCAAACTCGCCGACGACGACCACCTGGTGCGCGTGCAGCTGCTGGTGATGTGCGCCTCGAACACGAAAGGGCGTGCCCAGGCGCGGCTCGCCCAGCTCCAGGCCGCACTGGATGTGTTCGGCGGCCGCTCGAGGTGGGCCATGCGCGGCTGGCGGATCGGCCCGTGGCGGATCGGCGCCGACCACTGGCCCACCCGCCGCGGTTTCGAGCGCCGCTGGAAACTGGGCCACTGCCAGCCGCCCCGGGCCAACTGGGTGCGCCTGGAGGAGCTGGCCGGCCTGCTCAAACCGCCCACCGTGCACTGCCGGCTGCCGGTGCTTGCCGCCAGCCTGCCGACTTTCGAGTTCGGCAACCCCTATCTGCTGCTGCAGGGCCTCTACCGCACTCCGGACGGCCGACAGCGCATGGTCGCCACCTACGCCGAGGAAACCCTGTTCGAGGTCGGGGTGGGCAAGGCGGGCGGCGGCAAGACCGAACGTGCTCTGGCCCAGGCGATCGGCTGGGCTCATGCCGGAGGCGGGCTGCTGTTCATCGACCCTCACAGAGACTCCTGGCCCCGCGCCCTGCCGTTCCTGGCCCACGACCATCTGATGCCGCGGATCGCGTTCGTCGATCTCAACGGCCTCGGCCCCGACCCGCGCATCAGTTCATGGAACCCGCTCGGCATGCACCACAGCCAGACAGCGCATGAGGTCGTCGAAGCAGTCGCCGACGCGTTCGCCTCCGCACTGGCCTGGGACGACGCCAGCGCACCCCGCGCGATCACCATCCTGACCGCCGCACTCACCGTCCTGGCCGCCATCAACGAGGCCGCCTGCCGAGCGGGCCGGGCCACAGATCAGGCCACCCTCTTCCACGTCCGGGCACTGCTCACCGATCCCGTCTTTCGCGCAGCCGCGCTCAAAGCCGTGGCCGGCCGTCTCGACGAGGAGACCCGCGCCTGGTGGCAGACGATATTCCCGACCCTGCCCGCGGACGCGTTCGCCGTCGTCCTCAACCCCCTTGCACGCCTGGCCGCCAACCCCGTCACCCGCGCCTTCCTCGGCCAGAGCGACGGCGTCTACAACATCCGCACCGCCATGGACACCCGAATGGTGGTGTGGGTGTGCCCGGGCGGCAACGGGCCCACCGACCGGCTGCTCACCGCACTCCTCGCCCGCGACCTGCTGCGAGCCGTACGCTCCCGCCGCGACACCCCGGACAACGGACGCATCCCCTTCCGGGCGTACTTCGACGAACTCATCACCCTGACCGGCGCGGCACCGGAGACCATCGCCGCCATGTTCGAGGACTTCCGGAAGTACAAGTGCCAGGTCCACGGCATGACCCAGCTGCTGGCACGCCTGCCCACACCCGTGCGGCTGTCCCTGCTCCAGAACGCCTCCACACTGGCCACCACCGCCGGATCCAAGACCGCGATCGCACCCCTCACCGCCGAATGGGGCGACAACCCCAGTCCGGACCGGGTCGCGGTCATCGAACGGTTCGAGCACTACGTGTCCATGAACGTGCGCGGCCACCGCGTAGGACCCGTGCAACTACGCGGACCCCACCTCGACACCCTCTACGCCGCCCACGCCCGCCCGCGACAGGTCCCCGCGCTGGAACGAGCCGCCCACGCCAACGCCCAAGCCCTCCCCCTGGACCAACTCACCAGCCGCGCGGCAACACAGACCAGCCGTCTCACCGCATTCCTCAGCCAGCACACCCCAACTGCTCTGCCGCCAGTCGACCCGACCCAGAAGGAATATCTATAAGCCGCGCCTCTTCACCACACCCACCGGCTCCGCCAGCGCAGCGCTGCTCGGTGCGGTGCGGCTCGGTGCGGTGCGGCTCGGTGCGGCTTGGGCCGCATCGCCGCGCCGCTTCGCCCCCTGCTGCTTGCCGTGCACCAACGGCTCTTCCCCGCAGCGGGGTTGGCACCTCTTCACGATCGACGCGATTCCCCAACCATCTTGAAGTTTGCTCACGCGAAGCTTTACTGTTGCATCGCCGGCGCTCAGCACTCCGTCAGAATCGCTGCAAAAAAGAAGCGGATGACTCGCCCAATGAATCGACACCCCGCAGATATTCGCGTTACGAAAGAGTTAAGTGCACTGGTGTGGCCGGACGGCACACGGGAGGTGGCCCGGCTCGGCGATGCCTGGGTGGCCACCGGAAACACCGACTTCACCCCCGACGACCTCACCCTCGTACGCCGGCAGTTCGCCGCCCGGCACGTCACCCTCGACGGCGACACGATCACCGTCTGGCCCCGCACCCCTCCCGGCCGCCCGCCCGCGCCAGGCCCCCAGGCCCGCAACTCCCCCTGAAGCACGCACTCGTCGCACCGATCCTGTGCGTGCGCATCGTGCCGCCTGACCGGCCGCACCCTCCTGCGGCACCCAGCGCAGGCACCCCCGAGCCGCTGTGTCACTTCACTTCAGAAGAAGGCTTGCGCCATGACGTCCTCGCCCCGCACCACGCCCCTCGCGCGACGCGCCCTGCTCACCCTGGCAGCAGGGCTGACCCTGTCGGCAGCCGGATGCTCGGCAGGCATCGACCCCGGCGCACGCACCGTGGCCACCTCCGCCGCCGCCTCCGGCGCCCTGCCCACCCCATCGCGCACCAGCACCCAGCCCGCCGTGCCCTTAGCGGTCCTGGCAGGCCAGCACCGCCTCCAGCTCACCCTCACCTCGGCCCGCCGCCACCCGCACGGCGCCGTCACTCTGCGCGGCACCTTGAAGAACACCGGCACGGCCCTCGTCATCGTCCCCGCCGAACTGCGCGGCAACGAAACCGCCGTCCTGAGAAACGGCCCCTCCCTCGCCGGCGCCACACTCGTGGACTTCACCGCAGGCAAGCGCTACTACGTCCTGCGCGATACCGACGCCCGCCCGCTGACCACCACCGGGCTGTCCCAGCTCGATCCCGGCGAAACCGTACCCGTCTTCCTGCAGTTCCCCGCACCACCCCCAGGCACCACCCAGGTCGACTTCGAACTGCCCCTCTTCGACTCCGCGACGATCACCCTTTCGAAGTGAGCAGCGCCATGGCCCGCCTCCCGCCACGCCGCGCAGCCTGGCTGCTCCTGCTGCCCGCCCTTGCCGCCCTGCCCGCCGCCACCTCCTCCACCCAACCACCTTCCCCCGCCACCACCTGCGCGTGCACACCCCCACCGGCCGCCCCAGAGCCCGCCGACACCCTCGCTCTCAGCCCCGGCGCAACCCTCGCGCCGCCTCTAACACTCCCGCTCACCGCTCCCGCCCGCGCACTGCGCCAGGCCCACCAGGACCTCACCCCCACCTCACCCCACCACCCCGGCACTGGACACACCCCCCTACCCCACTCCCCCGCGTCCTCCCCCACACAGCAGCCGACCACCGGCGCCTTCCCCGCCCTCACGCCCGCACCCACCGCACCGGCCGCGCCGACTCCCCGCGCTTCCGCCTCGCCCGCTCCTGCACACACTCCCGCACCCCACGCCGCGCCCAGCCCCGGGGCCGGGTACGAGGCACTGGCTGGCGCCGCGCTGGCCGCCGCAGCCGCCACCGCCGCCCTCGGCGTACGGCGCCTGCGCAGACGCACACACACCACCCGCCGCACCCACACCGCCACCGTCCCGGCTCCCGCGCCCACCAGCCCGGTGACCACACCCACCGCACACGACAGCCTCAGCAGGCTGGATCTGGCCCTGCGCGCCCTCGCCCACCACGCCGGCCGCGCCGAAGCCGACGCCGTACCTGCCGTGCGCGCAGCGCTCATCACCCCCCATATCGTCCGCCTCCTGCCCGAGGCCGGCGCCCTGACCGCGCCGGCGCCCTTCACCGGCGGCCCCGATGGATGGTGGACCCTGCCGGCGGACACCGATCTCTCGCACGACACCGCCGCCCCCTCAGGGCCGGCTCCCTATCCGGCGCTGGTCACCATCGGCAGCACCGAAGCAGGCGACCTGGTGCTGCTCAACCTTGCCCGTACGCCCGCCGTACTCCTCGACGGCAGCACCTCCCAGATCAGCGAGGTGTGCACCTGCCTCGCCCTGGAACTCGCGCTGAGCCCCTGGGCAGACGGCGTCGAGATCGTCACCGTGGGATTCGGCGACGACCTTCCCTCACTGCCGACGCCACAACCGATCACGCACACCCACCACGCCGCACACGCACTGCGCGACCTCAACGAGCGGCTGCTGGAGGCCCACCAGATGCCCAACGCCCTCCACCCGCCCTACGTGGTGCTGTGCGCGAGCCCACTGGACACCGCCACCGCAGCCGAGTTCGCCAACGTCATCGCCAGGGCACACACCCTGCCCGTCACCCTGATCGCCCCGGCCGACGCGGCGGCCGCACACTTCCCCCGCACCGTCCTCCTCGACGCCTCACAGACCGGGCCGCAGCACCTGCACCCGGCCGCCACCGACATCCGCCTCCAGCGCCTGGAACACACCGCCTACCAGCAGATCATCACCACCCTGCACGGCGCCGGCCGGCACACCGGCCCAGCCAAACCAGCACGGCAGCAGACCGACGCGCGCCCGGCCGGCATCACCTCCGGCCCCCTGCCCGCAACCTCACCGAACCCTCGCAACAGCACCAGCTTCTCCGCCCTGCCCGCCGCCGGCGACCCGGCCTCACCGCACCTGCCGTCCACAGGCACACGAAACCGCACCCCCGGCCAGACACAGCACACCCCAGGCCCGCACGAGCGCGAACCCGCGCCCCTCACCGTCCCGGCTCCGGCAACCGCCCCGCCCGAGCCCGGGCACCATCCCGGCACGGACCGTGCCGTGCCCGACGATCCGCACGCCCCGGAGATACGCGTCCTGGGACCGGTCGAAGTCACCGGCGTGCCCGCCACCGGCCACGGCCCCCGCAGCGCCCAGCTCGCCGCCCTGCTCTACTTCCGCCCAGGCCGCAACGCCGACACCCTGTGCACCGACATGGACCCCGCCAACCCCTGGTCCACCACCACCCTCAACGCCCGCCTGCAAGGCCTGCGCCGCGCCCTGGGCAACGACCCCTCCGGCCACCCCTACGTGCCCCGCCGCACCTCAGGCGACGCCCCCTACCGCCTCGCCCCCGCCGTGCGCTGCGACTGGACCCGCTTCCTGAACCTCACCGAACACGCCCTCACCCAAGGCCCCACCGGCCTCCCCGACCTGGAAGAAGCACTCGCCCTCGTACGGGGCAGACCGTTCGGTACCCGCCCCCTGCCCTGGGCACAGCCCCACCAACAAGAAATGATCACCCGGATCGTCCACACCGCCCACACCGTGGCCACCCACCGCACCCCGCCCGGCCCCCACCACAACCTCACCGCCGCCCGCCATGCCATCGCCACCGGCCTCGACACCGACGACAGCGCCGAACTCCTCTACCGCGACTGGATCCGTATCGAGGACGCGGCCGGCAACCGCCCCGGACTGCACACCGCCATCGCCCGCATCCAGCACCTCACCCACAGCCTCGACGCCCCACTCCAGCCAGAAACCCAGCACCTCATCCATCAACTGCTCCACACCGCAGGACACGAACGGCAACCCAAGCCGTGACCCCCGCACACCGACCCCCACCGCACACCCCGACAGCGCCCGCCGGCCACACGGCACACGCCGCCGCACACCCCATCCGCCCCGACACCCCACCCAGACACAGCGCCCGCCGGATCCTGGCCGCAGTCATCACCGCCGCGACCCTCGTCGTCGCCGGTATCGGCTTCGCCGGTTCGTACGCCGCGGTGCGCGAGCTGGCGATCAAGAAGGGCTTCGGGAACTTCTCCTATGTCTTC
>NZ_JBEOWS010000477.1:0-5950 GCF_040296125.1 Streptomyces sp. NPDC002265
TGATGATCTGCACGTTCATGCCGTGCTTGTTATGTTTCCCAGAGTAGAAGGGCCGGTCGGCCGCGATTCGGTCGATCGGCAGCAGCGTGCCGTCCAGGATCACGAATGCCTTGGTGGAAGCGGTGCAGGCCGCGGTCCGCAGGTCGGGAGCCAGCGCGGCGAGGACTTCGACGGCCTCGGCCACGTACCGGTACACCGTCGCGATCCCGACTTCGAAGCCGGCGGCAAGGCGGGCGTAGGTGTCACCGCAGCGAAGATGCGCCAGGACCAGCAGCGCCTGGCGCCCTGCGGACAGACGACGCCACCGGGTGCCCTGCTCTCGATGCCGCGTGCTCAGCCGGCGGGCGAGAAATCGCAGGGACGAGGTGGACAGATCGATCCCCGATGGGTAGACAAGCACGCGGAAGCTCCTGGCTGGACAGTTGATCTCGACAATCACCCGTCTACCAGGAGCTTCTCAACGTCTCCGCACTGCCCCTCACCCCAACTCCCGCCACACGAAGCCAGGTTGGAAACAGCTCACTCTCGGCGAAGAGGGTTTCCCGGCCGCCGGCCGGCTGCCGAAGCCGTTCGATGCCGAAGCCGTCGTTCCTGCCGGTGCCGGCGGGTGGACCTGCCCGGCGGCGGGCCGCTGACGGTGAACTGCTGTGCACGCTCGGCGCGCTGCGGGCGGACCGGAAAGGTGCGGCCGTCGGCGGCCGGGTGCCGGGCGGGCGGCAGCCCGCGCCGGGCAGGGACGCCGGGCAGGGCCTGGGCGTCGTCGTCGGCGGCCTGAGGCGGTGCCCGGCTCCCGCTCGGCGATGAGCCCGGCCATGGTGTGCGGGACGTGGGTGTTCAGGCGGTCCCGGACGGGCACGGCCGGCGCTTTCACGAGCTGGTGGGGCGACGTCGATGAGCGCGATGCGCGCACAGGTCTGCACAGGATCACGGGCAAAGGCCGGGTGCCGCTCCTCGGGGGCCGGCTGACGGCCGGCGGACCCCGGGCCGGGACGCGTTGTCCCGGGGTGGGCGGAGCCCGGCGGGGAGCGCCGCCGCAGGCGCCCTTGACCGCTGGGAGCAGTCCGCAGACTTGCCTGCCGGGCGGTCCCGCCCCCGGCTTCCTGCGGTTCGGCCGGGGCTTTCGGATCTTTGTATGCGAGCCTGTACCGGCCTGTGCACGTGGGCCGGTATCCCGGCACCGGTCCGGTCGGTGGCCCTTGCGTTCCTGTCTCCACCGGGTTTTGGTCCTGCGGTCGACGCCCGCCTCGCGGCCTGCGCACACGCGGCCGAGGTGCTCGTTTCCTGCGCCGTGAGCCGACGGTGTTGATCACGCCTTTCGGCGAGTGGGGCAGGTCCGGGCCTCCTGGGCTTTTGGCGCGGTGCGGGGCGTCGCGGTATCCCTCGGGGCAGGTGTGGCAACGGCCTGCACAACCCGGGTGTTCTTCCGGGTCCGCAGAAGCCGTTCACCGCCGGCCGGTGTTCTGCGGGAGGGCCCCGTCCTTTGTGCGGCCCCCGGGGTGTCGGCGGGCATGCGGTTTTTCGAGGATCTTCATGATCGGTGTCACGCAATTGCCCGCCTGGGCCGGGGCCGTGACGGGCCGTCCGGCGGCCGGGTGTGCGGCCGGTCCGGTCAGGCAGTGTCCCGTGGATCAGATGATCGTTTGATCCGACGCGGAGTCCAGGGGTGGGTTGAGCGATGAGGGCTGGGAACGGATCCGGCGACTGCTGCCGCCGGATCCGTCGCGGTGGTCGATGGCGGGACCATCGGGTGATCATCGACGTGGTGGCATGGAAGTACCGGGGCAACAACGCATGGTGGGACCTGTCTGAGCGGTTCGGTCCCTGGCAGACGGTTTTCAACCGCTTCCGGCGTTGGGCGAAGGACGGCACCCGGTAGCGGATCCTGACCGAACTCCAGGCCCAGGCCGATGCAGCCGGAGACATCGACTGGCTGGTCAGTGTGGACTCCACCACCGTGCGCGCTCATCAGCACGCTGCCGGCGCCCGTAAAAGGGGGCTCCAGCAGGAGAACCGGATGATCACGCTCTCGGGCGATCCCGCGGCGGGCTGACCACAAAAGTCCACCTGGCAGCCGACGGCCGGTGCCGTCCGTTGTCAGTGCTGGTCGCGGCCGGGCACCGCCACGACTCTCTCTACTTCGAGGCCGTCATGGCCAGCATTCGCGTGCCGAGGATCGGGAACGGCAGGCCCAGGACGAGACCGGCCAGCGTGAGCGCGGATCGCGCGTACTCCTCCCGTGCGATCCGCTCCTATTTGCGCCGTCGCGGCATCACGACGGTGATCCCGGAACCTGCCGACCAGATCGCCAACCGCAAGCGGCGCGGCTCACGCGGCGGCCGCCCGCCCAGCTTTGACCGCCAGGCGTACAAGCACCGCAACACTGTCGAGTGATGCATCAACCGGCTCAAGCAGTGGCGCGGTATCGCCATGCGCACCGACAAGTTCGCCGTGCACTACCTCGCAGCACTTAGGTCGCAGCAATCTTCCTCTGGGTCCGAAGCTGACGCTAACCTCGATTTTTCGTGACGGCCCGACGGTTTCTTCGGCGGTCCGTTTCGGTCGTTCGGGCTGGTGGCGGCCAGGCTGATGGTCCGGCTGTCGCGTCGGATGGGCGCCGGGTTCCACGGCTCCGTTCGGGTGGTGCTGCTCGCAGGGACGGGAATGTACTGGTCAGCCGGGGTTCGGGATAGCTTCGAGCCGTGCCAGGGCGTCGGTGATCACGCCGGTCCAGGGCCAGTGGCGTGCGAACCGTAGACGCCGGCGGCGGGCGGTGGTGACGATCTGGGCGGCGGCGGAGAAGAGGCGGAGCCGGAGGCGGCGGGGCTCCCACCTGCGGGTTTCGCTGGTCAGTGCAAGCATGGGCATCCATGCGAGGAGGTCGAGGGCGATCTGGACGATCTCCAGCCAGATCTGGTTCTGCGCGGTGTCGTGCAGGGGCAGGTTGCGCAGGCCGGTGGCGCGGGCGGCACGGATGCGGTCCTCGGCCCTCGCGCGTCGGCGGTGTCGCAGTTCGAGCGCGGCGATCGGAACGTCCACCGAGTTGGTGGCGAAGCAGGTGAGCCGCAGGCCGTCGGCGTCGGTGATTCGCAACTGGGCACCGGGGTGGGGCCGTTCCTTCCGCATGATCAGCCGCATCCCTTCAGGCCAGCCGGTCAGCACGTCACCGGCGATCTCGGCGACCCAGGCGCCGTCACGGATGTCTCCGCTGGGTTCGACGGCAGGCGTCCAGGCCGATACCGGTGCCTTGAGTACGGCTTGGTGGATGGCGTCGGTGATGGTCATGCCGACGGAGTACGACAGCCACCGCCTGCGCTGGGCCAGCCAGCCCACGAACTCATGAGTGCCCCCGCCGGAATCGGTGCGGATCAGCGTCCGCCTGCCGCGCCGGTAAGCCTTCGGCAGTTGAGCCAGGGCCAGTTGGGCGGTGATGATGTGGTCGGCGGCTGTGTTGCTGCCTGCGTTTCCAGCTCGCAGCACCGCGGCCACCGGCTCACCGGACCCACCGGTGCCGTGGTCGACGAATCCCATCAGCGGGTGATGCCCGAAGGTCTTCTTCCAGGTGGCGGCCGCGTCCTGCTTGTCGGAGTGGGAGATCACCAGGACACCGTCCAGGTCCACGGTCACCTGCCCGCCGGCGTCCGGAGCCGTGTCGCCGGCCAGTTTCCAGACGTGTTCGCGGGTGTGAGCGCGGGCCTGGCGAATCGCGGTCAGCACACGGTTCCCGCCAGCGGCGAGGGTGTCGACGAGCCGGGAGACCGTCGGGTCGGAGGCCACCGGCCCGAACATGCCGGGCTCGGCCCGCAGCATGGCGACATCGGCGAGACAGTCACCGCCGAGCGCGACCGCGAGCGCCACGTCCAACAGGACTTTGCCCGGATCGTGTACCGCGCGGGACTTCCGCCAGGGTGTCAGTGCCGTCGATATCGCCTGATCCAGGCCGGACTTGCGGACCGTCTCCACCAGCAGCACGGCCCCGGCCTGCGAGACCACCCCACGACCGCCGCCCTCAGCGCGGACACGCGGGTACGACCCGATACGCTTCTTCACCTGGAGTGCCTCCGGCAGGAGCGGGAACAAGGGCCTAGACAATCCTTATTCTCGCTGGTCAGAGGCACTTTCTGCTGTCTTGGTCACCTACTGGACAGCCCGCGTCGTGAAAGCGCGAGGCTAGCCTCGCCGTTTCACTTGGGGACGGCTGGCTTGGGGGCGGAAACGCGAAAGTGCCTTCCTGACCTGGAACGATGAACCTTGCTGAGGGGTTCTGTCGGTCCAGGCGGAAGGCACTTTCTACGTGCAGGCTATCGGGTTGCGTCCCAAGGTCCATGTCAGTGCCGATGGTTCGGGGGTGGTCGGACATGCCGGGGCGCGGTTGCTGACGGATCTCGCCGATGCCACCGGGCTGACCGCCGCGTACTCTGCCGCGCTCAGGTCGCTTCGGCCGCGCGGGACCGGGCATGATCCGGGCCGGGTCGCCACCGATCTCGCGGTGATGCTCGCCGACGGTGGTGAGGCGATCGCGGATCTGGCCGTGCTGCGGGACCAGGCAGGGGTGTTCGGCCCGGTCGCCTCCACGCCCACGGCTTGGCGGTTGCTCGCCGACACCGACGAGGCCGCACTCGCTTCGCTGCGAGCGGCTCGCGCTTCAGCCCGGGAAGTCGCCTGGATGCAGGCCGCCGAGACCGGCGAGGGCATACCCGCTGCCCGGGCCGGCGGACAAGAACTTCCCGGCCTGGTCCTGGACCTCGACGCCACGCTGGTCACCTGCCACTCCGAGAAAGAGCAGGCCGCACCGACCTACAAGGGCGGCTTCGGCTTCCACCCGCTGCTGTGTTTCCTCGCGAACACCGGCGAGGCCGTGTCGGGGCGGCTGCGGCCCGGCAACTCCGGAGCCAACACCGCCGCCGATCACATCGTCGTGCTCGACCAGGCGCTCGCGCAGATCCCCGACGCTCACCGGCACGGCACCGACATCCTCATCCGCGCCGACAGCGCCGGATCCGCGAAGGCCTTCCTCATCCACATCCGCGACCTGCGGCAACAAGGAATCCGTACCTTTTTCTCCGTCGGATACGCCATCACCGAGCCCGTCCGCCGCGCGGTCCGCTCGATGCCCGACCGCCTCTGGCATCCCGCCCTCGAGCAGGACGGCACCCTGCGTGACGGCGCCGAGGTCGCCGAGCTGACCGGCATGGTCGACCTGGACGGCTACCCGGCCGGCACCCGCATCATCGTGCGCCGCGAGCGGCCGCACCCCGGAGCCCAGCTGTCCCTGTTCGACCAGGACGAGGGCCTGCGCCATCAGGTGTTCCTCACCGACACCCCGTACTGCGCTGGTGGCTCCGCCCAGTTCCTGGAGGTCCGCCACCGCGGGCATGCCACCGTCGAGGACCACATCCGGTGCGGCAAGACCACCGGCTTCGGCCGCTTCCCCTCCCGCCACTTCGGCGTCAACGCCGTCTGGCTCGAACTCAGCCTCGCGGCGATCGACCTGCTGGCCTGGACGCGCGTCCTGCTGCTGGACGGGGAACTGGCCACTGCCGAGCCGAAGAAGCTCCGCTACCGGCTGCTGCACGTCGCCGCCCGCCTCACCCGCGGCGGCCGACGCCTGCGCTTGCGGATATCGGCGACCTGGCCATGGAGAAACGAACTGGTTGCGGCCTTCCACCGTCTCGCCGCACTGCCCCGTCCCGCCAGCTGACCAGCAACCACCCTGCCCGCCCACGACCCGAAGGACTCCGGAGAACCCGACCACCGCGCCGGGATTCCGCCATGTCCGAGCACCGAAATCGTGTCGGTCACCCGGCAGTTGTCCCTCAGCGACGCCTCATCGCCCCAACCGAAACGGCGAGGCTAGTGCTAAGACGCCGTTTCTTTTGGCTTGATCGTTCGTTGAACCGTGCATGACGGATCTGGTCGCGCGTTTGGTGCCCGATGAGTTGTGGGTGTTGTT
>NZ_JBEOWS010000478.1:0-5945 GCF_040296125.1 Streptomyces sp. NPDC002265
GGGCCCGCACGTTCCGGACCTCGACAGGATTCACATGGCACTGAGCATCCACGGCACTCGCCGGCACATCGCCGCCTGCGTCCTGACCGCCACTGTGGGCGCAACGATCTGGGCGCTCGCCGACGCGAGGGCCCAAAACCCCGAACCCCGGCCCCATCGTCCGCTGTCCCCGGCCGCACTGGCCGAACAAGGCTTGCGTCCGCCGATCTACACCCAGCTCTACGCCTGGACCCGGAGCGGCGAACAGATCGCGACCGCCCAGCAACAGGTCCTCGTCGCCTGCATGGCCGAGCGCGGATTCACCCTCAAGCCCGCTCCCGTGGCGAAGGCGGGTGACGTGGCGGTGTCCCGCCCGACTCCGTTCGGTCTCGAGACCCTCGAGGAAATCGGGGCGGACAGGCAGACGCAGGCGCCACCGGAGCAGCCGCAAGGAGAGGCCTTCAACCGCGCCCTCTACGGCAGACCCGGAAACGAGATCTCCGTCAAGGGCAAGCTGCTCGAGGTGACCATGCCGGCGAGCGGCTGCCAGGCCGAGGCGGAGAAGCACATGCTGGGCGACGGCCGGGTGCGGTGGACGGAACTGCGGATGCAGCTCAACGAAGGGGAGCAGACAGCGTTCGAGTGGCTCAAGCACGACTCCCTCTTCCGCAAGGCGAACGAGAGCTGGCGGCAGTGCATGCTCACCAACCGCGTCCAGGCCAAAGACCCCCTCGACCTGATCAGAGCCCTGCCGCCCGACGCGGACATCCGCACCCACCCCGCAACCAAGGCGGACGTCCACTGCAAGCAGGACACCGGATACCTGCGCACCGCCTACGCCAGACTCGCCGTGATGCAGCAGCGCTGGCTCGACGATCACCCCGACGTGCTCAAGGACCGCACCGCGCTGCGGGACAGGCAGCTGAGAATCGCCCGCCAGGTCCTCCAGGGGCAGACCGGCTGAGCACCCCGGCGCACCCGATCTGCCCAGGCCCGGCGGTATCGGGTCTCACGGCTGGGTGTGGTAGCGCAGGTAGACCACGCCGCTGGTGAGCCGGCGTTCGTCCAGGAGCTCGAAGCGGAGCCGGGCCCCGTCGGGGAGGAAGGGCTTGCCGCCGCCCAGCACGGCGGGGCCGACGAACAGGTGGTACTCGTCCACCAGCCCTGCGGCGATCGCGTGGGCGGCGAGGGCGGCCCCGCCGACGGTGAGGTCACGTTCGGAAGATGCCTTCAGCCGCCGAACCGCCTCGGGGTCGAATTCCCGTTCGATCCGGGTCCGGGTGGTGCAGGCCGACTCCAGCGTCCAGGAGTACACGACCTTGTCGGCCGCCTGCCAGATCTCCGCGAACTCCCGCGCCCCGGGCGACTGGCCCGCGATGGACGGGTCGGTCTCCCAGACAGCCATCATGTCGTACAGCCGGCGCCCGTACAGGTAGGTCCCGACCGGCCGCAGCACGTCGTTGATGAAGGAGTAGTACTCCTCGTCCGGTACCGCCCAGTCGAAATTGCCGTCCGCGTCGGCGATGTAGCCGTCCAGGGACACATTGAACATGTAGATCAACTTGGCCACGCGAGCCTTCTCCCAGGTCGGGGCTACCTGTGTGTCCCGCAGCACACTAGCCCGCGCCTGTGACAATGCCCGGCGAGCGGCACGGTCATCGCTGCGAAGGGCGGGCCTTGACCCCTGATCAGAGCCGGCGAGGTAGCCGAGTCCGGCAGCTGTCTTCCGCATCGGTGCGGCACTTCCTCAGAACACCGCGAGCCAAGGAACGCAGCCCGTGTGCCGTGTCGAGTGAGTCGGTGACTGCCTGGTGCGCGGTTTGCCGTACGAAGCCGAGCGAGCGTCGTCCAGGACCGCGCCGCAGCAGGTCCTGGTAGACGTCCAGGTGCCGCTGGGCTATGCGTGCCGGGTCGAAGCGGGCCGCATTCCTCAGAGCGGCCTCGCCCATGCGACGCCGGAGTTTGTCGTCGCCGATCAGTTCGAGCAGCGCAGCCGCGATGCCGTCCACGTCTCCCGGGCATGTCAGGCGTCCGTCGACACCGTCTTCTATGATCTCGCGTGGTCCGACCGGACAGTTCGTGGCGACGATGGGGAGACCGCAGCGCATCGCCTCGACGATGGTCATGCCGAACGATTCCCGGTCGGAGGTGGACGCGGCGATGGAGCCCTTCACCCACTCCGGTTCGAGGGGGTTCACCTGCCCCATGAGAAAGATGTGGCCGCTGAGTCCGAGATCGCGGATCAGTACAGACAGGGCGTGTCTCTCGTTGCCGGTGGTGTCTCCACTGCCGAATATCCGTAGCTGCCAGTCCGGATGAGCGGTGACGACCTGGGCGAAGGCTCTGACGAGCAGGTCATATCGCTTCACGCTATTGAGCCGACCCGCCGCTACGACGAACTTGCCGGTTCCGTCAGCTGGTTCCACAGACGCGGCGGGAACGCTGTTCGGTATGGCCTCCACTCTCACATCGCGCAGGCCCAGTCGCCGGTAGGCGCGGGCATCGGCTTCGGTCACGGTGGTGAGGGCGTCAAGCATTTGATAGTGGTGTTGTATCTCGTGGCGCAAACGGAAGCCGTGACCCGAGAGGGTGAGGTGCTCCTGTCCCACCCTGATGGCGGCGCGCTGCGCCTGGCGCGCGATGTGCACGTTCAGTCCGGGCCTGGTTCCGACGATCACGTCGGCGTCCAGCCTCTTCAGGTGCTGGCCGATGCGTTCGTCGGTGAGGCGGCTGTACTGCGTGTGCCGGCCGTCCGCGCGCGGGAAGACCCTGGCGGGCTGGGTGTTGCGGGGATCGTCACCGTCGTAGTCGGCGCAGGCAGCGCGCAGGTCGACCAGAGGGGTAAGGCCTACCTTGGCGGGTGCGCCCATGAAGGGCGCGTCGCGATGCCGGAACACCGAGATGATCTCCACATCGTGGTGCTCCGCCAGCGCCGCGGCGAGGTTGAATGTCGTCCTGATCGTGCCGCCGATGCCATAGGCATTGTGGAGCAGGAAGGAAATGTGCATGCGGGAGACATTTCAGTAGGGAGCCGGGGGGTGGGACAGCAGTTGGGAGGTGCTGTACGTCGTTCTGTTCAGCAGTCTGGTCGGCGGCGGGTTCGCGTTCGCTGGACGAATGGATCGGTCGGGACTCGGGAGAGGTCATGCCGATGTCAACCGATCGGATGATGCACCGGACCCAGGTGGCCGGTAGACGTGGTGAGAACCGACCCATGGCGAAGGGTCTGCGCAGAAGGATGAACAAGCGGTGACGGAGCACGATGGTTCGGTTCTGGGACGTGCAGATCCCGACGGGTGGTGGATCGAGGTGGCCATGCAGGCCGCGTTCGTTCTTTTGCTCGCGGGTTCCATCGGCCGGCTGCTCACCTACGACGGACCGGACGGCCATACTGGATGGAGTCTCGCGCTCTTCCTCGTCTTCGGCGTGCTCCACCTGAGCGGACCGATCTGGGCGCCCGCGCCTTGGCATGGCGAGCGGCCCAGCACCCGGCACCTGATTCGGCTGGGCATGCTGCTCGCCGTCTGGCTGGTCCTGCTCGCCCTCGAACCGAGCGCGACATGGTGCACCATGCCCCTGCTCTTTACCGGTGTGCACCGGTTGCCGGTGCCGCTCGCGCTGCCCCTTGCCTCAGTGCTCACGCTCCTCGTGATCGTTTCCGAACTCCGTGTGGCGAGCGGCCTGTTCAACCCCAACCTGGTGATCGCCCCGGTCGCCCTCGGGAGCGTCGTCACAGCCGTACTGCTGCACAGTCGGCGTCTGGCGGACCGGCAGCGCCTGCTCATCGACGACCTGGTCCGCGCCCGGGGTGAACTGGCCGCAAACGAGCGGCGTACAGGCGCTCTGGAGGAACGACAGCGGCTGTCGGCCGAGATTCACGACATCCTCGCCCAGAGCCTGTCCAGCCAGCAGATGCTGCTGCAGGCCGCCGAACGCCAGTGGCACATCGCGCCGGACACCGCGCACGAACACGTACGCGGGGCCGCCGCGAGCGCGGGCCGCGCGCTGGCAGAGGTGCGCCGATTCGTTCGCGATCTGGCCCCGCTCGATCTCGATGGGAACACTCTGGTGCACGCGATGCGCGCACTTGCGGAGCAGCCTGCTATGCCGGGAACCGATGGGGAGCCCGCGTCCGGCCCGGCCGTCGAGTTCCGGCTGGACGGCACACCCGGGAACCTCCCCGAGGCGGTCGAGACAGCGCTGCTTCGTGTGAGTCAGGGCGCCTTGGCCAACGTACGGGAACATTCTGGGGCGACCCGGGCTGTAATCACGCTGACCTGTTCAAAGGACTCCGTTTGCGTCGACATCGCCGACAACGGCCGCGGTTTCGATCCGGGCCGTATCCCGCACCGCCGCGAGGCCCGCACACGCGGCCACGGTCTTCCCCTGATGGAGAGCAGGGCGAGACGGGCCGGAGGAACACTCCGCGTGGAGTCCGCACACGGTGAGGGAACGGTCGTGACCATGTCCGTGGCCCTCGGAGCGCACGACGGCGCCGCCGCTCGCAGCACGCTCCCGGCGGAGGAGACACCATGAGATTCCCACAGAGCCCCGAACACGGGCAGAGGGCCGGAGGATCGGCTCCGACCAGCCCTGCCGAGGACCTCGAACCGACCGGCACGGACTTCGCCCGCGAACCCGACACCGTCCGTGTCCTTCTCTGCGACGACCACGCCGTGGTACGGGCCGGACTGCGGGCGCTGCTGTCCAGCACTGAAGGAATCGATGTTGTCGGTGAGGCCGCGAGCGGGGACGAGGCACTGGTGATGACCATGCGTCTGCGGCCGGACGTGGTGCTCATGGACCTCCAACTCGGCGACGGCACGGACGGGGTGACGGCGACACGACGGATCGTCGCCACCGCCGCGCCCGATGCGCGCGGCAGACCTGCACCGCAGGTCCTGGTCCTCACGATGTTCGACACCGATGCCGACATAGCCCGCGCCCTGGCGGCCGGCGCCACCGGATACCTGCTCAAGGCGGAGCGACCGGAACTGTTGTTCGCCGCGATCCGGGACACCGCCGCCGGGCGCACCGTGCTGTCGGGAACCGTCGCCGATCGGATGATGTCCCGGATCCGCACGCCTGGACCCGCCCTGACACAACGGGAACGGGGCATCCTCGGCCAGCTGGCCGGCGGCCTCACCAACCGGGAGATCGCGCGGGTCCTCTTTCTCAGTGAGGCCACGGTCAAGACCCACCTGGGCCGCATTTACACCAAGCTGGGCGTGCAGACCAGGGCCGCCGCAGTGGCGAAGGCCGCCCAGCACCGTCTGCTGCCGTGAGGATCCAGGCCCACGAGAGCGGACGGCCGCTCGTTGCGGCATCCTCGCCCGAACCCGGAGCACGCCACGTACCGCACTCTCAGAGGCGACCGAACTGGATCAACGCTGTTGCCGCATTGCTTCCTCGACCCTTGCCCTGGTCCGCCTTATCGCCCATGGGCCGGCTATCAGGACCGCAAGAGCAGCCACACCCGAACTGACCAAGGTTTCGGTCCACGGTGTTCCGCTCTGCCTCCACACCACGATCGTCGACGCGGTCACCACAGCGTCAACCCCGAGCAGGACTGCCCATAGGCGGCCCGTAGACATCGATCTATCAGACATAGGCCGTACCTTACGACGCGGTGCGTGATATTGATCGAGGCATTGCCGAAGCATGAAGTAGGCCGTGCGGCTTGAGTGTTGTTGTGATGCAATACCTGGGCCGCACGGCCTTGTCCAAGCGCATCTTCACCGGCCTCCAGCCGCGGCGGCTCGGCACACTCGTCGTCGAGCTCGCCGGCGCCTGGATGGCAGCTGAGGAGTCCCGGCTGCGAGAACGTCGAGGTCACGAGCGTATGCGCGCGCCTGGTGCGGGCCCGGACCACGGGCTGGTGTTCGTCGACCGCGTCGTCGTCACCCTGGTGGCGTTGCGCTTCCAACTCCCGCACGTGGCCCTGGCGGAGCTCTATCGGGTAGACC
>NZ_JBEOWS010000479.1:0-5935 GCF_040296125.1 Streptomyces sp. NPDC002265
CGGGCTCGCTGGTCGAACAGGTCAGCCGCAGCGCCGTGCAGCTGCTGAACCTGGAGGCGGCCCAGGCCGCCGAAGCGGTCCCCTCGGGGCCGGTGGGCTTCAGCAGCGCGTCGGTGGAGGCGACGGCCGCGGCGGGCGGCTTCGGGCCGCCGCCCGTGATGCCGCCGTCCGCGACACCGCCGGACGGGCGGACCCCGGCCGGGCCCGCCGCGCCGCCCCTGCCCGGACCGCGCGACGCCCACCCCCGGGACACCGCCCCCGCGGCCGCACCGGAACCGTCGTCCCCGGCCCGCCCCGGCAAGGTCTCCGTGACCGTGGCGGCGGCCTCGGCCCCGGGGGAGCTCGGCCGGGGACGGCGGGTCAGCTGCACGCTGGCCCTCGCGGTGGCCGGGGCGCTGGCCGCGGTGACGGTCGGCTCGGTGTTCGTCCTCGACCTGCTGCCGGACGGCGGTCACGACTCGTCGGCGAGCAGCGACAGTTCCCACTCGGCCGCCGCCGACCCCGCGACGCCGTCCACCGGCGCCTCGGCGCCCGCCAGCGGCCGCGCGACGCCGTCCACCGGACCGTCCACCCCCGCCGGTTCGGGCACCGGCACCGTTCCCACCCGCTACCTCGGCGCCTGGGAGGGCCAGGGCAGCGGTCTCGACGGCACCGTGCCCATGGGGACCTTCCGGCTCACCGTCCGACGGGCCTCCGTAGGACAGGAGTTGGGCAGGGTCCGGCAGACGGACCTGTTCGGCGGGGTGTGCAACGACATCCTCACCCTGAAGTCGGTGACGGCGACGGAGATCGTGGCGACCTCCGTGGGCGCCGCGGGCAACCACGACGGCTGCAACCCGGCCGCGCACACCGTCCGACTCGCCCGCACCGGCGACGACTTGACGTACACCTCGGACAGCTCGGCCGAGGGCAATCCGGTGGCCCGTATGTCGAAGGTCGGTTAGGGCCTGTCCGGCGGATCAAGTCGCAGGAAACTGCGGTGCCGTATCTGCCCAGGTGAGCTGGGTCCGGTGCGTCCAGCTGCAAGGCGGAGGAGGGCGTCGACGCGGAGCGTCGGCAACCGACGACAACGCCGCAGACGGGCGTGCCAGACCCCGCGTCTGCGGCATGATCCGCCGGACAGGCCCTAGCCGAGCGGCTGTTGTCTCCGCGTTCCCCCGTCGCTCCCCGGCGCCCCGACTGTCACTACTGTGTCTGCGGAAGCGAACACGGGGAGGACGACCACCATGCGGATGCTGGTCACGCTTGTGCACGAAGGCGGTGCGCCGCAGGACGTCGTCGTCACTGCGGACGACACGGCCACGGCCGGCGACGTCGCCGAGGTGCTGGGGACGGCCGTGGGACTGGCCGCCCCGCCGGCGGGCGCTATGCCGGGCAACGTCGTACCCATGCGCGGTACGTCACTGGTCCCGCCGCCCGGCCAGGGGGCGGCGGGGACCGGGGCGCCGTCCCTGTGGGCGGACGGCGTGCTGTGCGACCCGGCGGCCCCGGCGGCCGGGGTGCTGCGCGACGGGATGCGCATCTCCGTCGACGACGCGATAGGCCCGCTGCTGCGCAAGGGCGAGCCGGCCGGGCAGTACGAGCTGAGAGTGGCCGGCGGTCCCGCCGCCGGACGCGTGGTCCGGCTCGGCGTCGGCGTGGCCACGGTGGGCTCGGCGCCGACCTGTTCGCTGCCCCTGCCGGACCCCTCGCTGCCGCCGGTCGCGCTGCGGCTGACCGTCGACCTCCAGGGCAACACCACGCTCGCCGCGGAGGGCGGGGCCGAGGTCCTGCTCGACGACGAGCCGCTGACGGCCGGTGGCGCGGGAACGGCCGCGGCCGCCGGAAAACCGGGCAAGGGAGCCAAGGCGGCCAAGGGAGCCAAGGCGGGTGCCGTCGGCAGGGCGGGCGGTGCGGCCGGTACGCCGTGGCCGCTCGGCGGTGTCGTCCGGGTCGCCGACTCGCTGCTCGTGCTCGACCGGGTGGCCGAGCCCGACGCCCACCTCTCCGCGATGAGCGAGGGCGGCCTCGCCTACAACCGTCCGCCCCGGCTGAACCCGCTGCGGCCCCGGCGGCGCATCGTCGCACCGCTGCCGCCGTCGAAGAACGAGCGGGCGCGCTTCCAGTTCATCATGGCCTTCATCCCGATGCTCTTCGGGCTGACCATGTACTTCGTCACCAAGCAGATCTACATGCTGCTGTTCTGCGCGATGAGCCCGCTGATGATGATCGGCCAGTGGTTCAGCGAGAACCGCGAGGGCAAGAAGAAGCACAAGACCTCCCTCAAGCAGTACAAGAAGGACCTCGTCGAACACCAGGCGGAACTCGCCCAGTTGGCCAAGGAGGAGCAGCGCGGCCGCCGCGAGGACAGCCCGGACCCGGCCGAACTCCTGCTCTTCGCCACCGGCCCGCGCCGCCGCCTGTGGGAGCGCCGTCTCACCGACCCGGACGCCATGCAACTGCGCGTCGGCGTCGGCGGCCTGCCCTCCGACGTCGAGATGGTCATGGGCCGCGGCGGCACCTCGTACGACGAGGAGACCCCCGAACCGCCGGTCCTGCCCGACGTCCCGGTCACCCTGCCCTTCGCCCGGCTCGGCGTCGTCGGCATCGCCGGTGACCGGGCCCGCGCGCTGTCCACCGCCCGCTGGCTGAGCGTGCAGGCCGCCGTCCTGCACAGCCCCCGCGACCTCTCCCTCGTCTCCCTGTCCGCCACCCCGGCGGCGGGGGCCGACTGGCACTGGGCGCACTGGCTGCCGCACACCGACCCCGACCAGGGCCAGGACTGTGTCGCGCTGGTCGGCTTCGACTCCGAGGGCATCACCCGCCGCGTCAACGAACTCCTGGGCGAACTCGCCCGGCGCAAGGCGGCCCGCGAGCAGAACAACATGATGGGCCAGCTCTACCCGGACCCGAACATCCTCGTGATCCTCGACGGCGCCCGCCTGCTGCGCCGCGTCCCGGGCGTGCCCCAACTCCTCACCGAGGGACCGCAGAACGGCATCATCGCCCTGTGCATCGACGAGGACGAACGGCTGCTCCCGGAGGAGTGCAAGGCCGTCGTCGCCTGGTCCCCGGACGCCGCCCACCACGTCCGCGTGCGCGGCTACGGCATGGAGGGCGTCGGCGACATCCTCGCCGACCAGGTCACCCCGGAGTGGTGCGAGCTGCTCGCCCGCTCCCTCGCGCCGGTGCGCGACGTCAGCCGTGACGACGCCGACAGCGCGCTGCCCACCGCCGCCCGGCTGCTGACCCTGCTCGGCCTGCCCGACCCGACCGGCGCGGACGTGGAGCGGATCTGGCGGGCGGGCGGCTCGACGACGTCCGCGCCGGTCGGCATCGCGGCCGACGGCCCCTTCGTCCTGGACATCCGCCGCGACGGCCCGCACGCCCTGGTGGCCGGTACGACCGGTGCCGGTAAGTCCGAGCTCCTCCAGACGATCATCGCCTCGCTGGCCATGGCCAACCGGCCGGACGCCCTGAACTACGTCCTCATCGACTACAAGGGCGGCAGCGCCTTCATGGACTGCGCCCGTCTGCCGCACACCGTCGGTATGGTCAGCGACCTCGACGCCCACCTCACCGAACGGGCCCTGGCCTCGCTCGCCGCCGAACTCCACCGGCGCGAGAGGATCCTGTTCGACGCCGCCGCCAAGGACATCGAGGACTACAACGACACCCGCAAGCTCCGCCCCGAGCTGGAGCCCATGGCCCGACTGGTCCTGGTCATCGACGAGTTCGCGTCCCTGGTCAACGAACTCCCCGACTTCATCGTGGGACTGGTCGACATCGCCCGCCGAGGCCGCTCCCTCGGGGTCCACCTCGTCCTGGCCACCCAGCGCCCGGCGGGCGTGGTGAGCGCCGACATCCGGGCCAACACCAACCTCCGCATCGCCCTGCGCGTCACGGACGCCGCCGAGTCGACGGACGTCATCGACGCCCCTGACTCCGGCGCGATCGCGAAGTCGACGCCCGGCCGCATGTACGTCCGCTCCGGCGCCCAGTCCCTGGTCGGCGTGCAGTCGGCCCGCATCGGTGGCCGCCGTCCGGCCACCGGGCAGACGGGCCCGAAGGCGACGCTGATCCCGTTGCAGTGGAACTCCTACGCCCGCCCCCTGCCCAAGCGGGACGAGGCCGAGGACGACGGCACGATGGTCACCGACCTCGCGGTCCTCGTCGACGCGGTGCGCGACGGGGCGCAGCGGATGGGCTTCGGCGAGCAGCGCAGCCCCTGGCTGCCGCCGCTGGCGGAACTGGTGACCCTGGCGGAACTGGAGTCGTACGGCACACCGGGCGGCGCCCCCACGGGGGAGAGCGCCGGTGGCCCGTCGGGGCAGAGCGCCGGTGGCCCGGCGGGCGCGGACGTGGCCCCCATCCCGTACGGCCTGATCGACCTGCCCGCCAAGCAGAGCCGCAAGCCGCTGTCCCTGGACCTGGTGCACGGCGAGCACACCCTGCTCCTGGGCGGTGCCCGCTCGGGCCGCTCCACCGCCCTGCGCACCCTCGCGGGTTCCCTGGCCCGCTCGGCCTCCCCGCACGACGTGCACGTCTACGGCATCGACTGCGGCTCCAACGCCCTGCTGCCCCTGATGCGGCTGCCGCACGTCGGTGCCGTCGTCACCCGCGACGAGCCCGACCGGGTCCGCCGGCTCATCGACCGACTGCTGGCGGAGATCGCCCGGCGTCAGCAACTCCTCGCGATGGAAGGCGCGTCGAGCGCCGCCGAACAGCGCGCCTCGGCCGCCCCGGAGGACCGCCTGCCCTGGATGGTGCTGCTCCTGGACAGCTGGGAGGGCTTCGCCTCCACCTTCGAGGCCTACAACTACGGCCAGTTGCTCGAAGCGGCCCAGCGGATCTTCCGTGAGGGGTCCGCGGTGGGCCTCAAGGTCGTCATGACGGCCGACCGTAGCGGCCTCAGCGGCCATGTCTCCTCCGCCTTCGCCGACCGGCTGGTCATGCGCTTCGCCGACTCCAACGACTACTCCACGGCCGGCCTCCAGGCCCGCGAGGTGCCGAAGAACATGCCTCCCGGCCGCGCCCTGCGCATCACCGACACCGGCGTGGACGAGACCCAGATCGGCCTGCTCGCGGCCGAACCGGCTGGCCAGGCCCAGGTCAGGGCGCTGCGTGAGATCGCCGAGGAGGCGCGCACCCGGTACGGCCGCATCCCGGCCGCCCGCCGGCCGCTGCGCGTGGACGCCCTGCCGACCCGCATCACGGCCACCGAGGCCCTCGCCCTGGACCCGGACTTCACCCCGCCGTCGCCCCTGTGGGCCCTCGTCGGCGTCGGCGGCGACGAACTCCACCCCATCGGCATCGACCTGGAGGAGAACGGCCCCGGCTTCGTCATCGCGGGACCCCCGAAGTCCGGCCGCTCCACCCTGCTGGTGGCGGCGACCGAGTCACTGCTGCGCTCGGGCACCCCGGTGGTCCTGGTCGCCCCGCGTCGCTCGCCGCTGCGTGATCTGGCGGGCCGTCAGGGCGTCCTCGGACTGCTCAACGCCGAGAGCCGGGAGGACGACCTGGAGGAACTGACGGGCGCCGCCCCGAACGGCTCCTACGTCGTCGTGGTCGACGACGCCGAACTCCTCTACGACACCCGCCTCGACGAGGCCCTCGAAGCCGTCGTCCGCAAGGGTGCCGACGGCGGCATCGGCCTCCTCGCCGCCGGTGCGACCGACAGCCTCTCCGGCCAGTACCGCGGCTTCTCGGTCGAGGCCCGCAAGTCCCGCAACGGCCTGCTGCTGACCCCGCAGTCCCCTTCGGAGGGCGAGCTCTTCGGCATCCGGCTGCCGGCCAACAGCGGCGGGGGCCCGGCCGGCAGCGGCCTGTTCGTGTCCGGCGGCTCCTACATGCCGGTGCAGGGCGTCATGAACGGCTGAGTCGCCTGTCCCCCTTCGGGGTGATGTACGTCAGTGAACGACCGGGGCGCCCGGCCCGGGATCCGCAGATCCCCGGC
>NZ_JBEOWS010000480.1:0-5917 GCF_040296125.1 Streptomyces sp. NPDC002265
CAACTTTTTTGGGTGGGGGGGGGGCGCCCCACCTTCCCCCCCCCCCCGGCCGCCCGCCCCCCCCAACCCTTTTGGGGTTTCGGGCGCGTGGGCTGTTTAACCCCCCAAACCCCCCCCCCCCGCGTCCGCGATGGCTGAACTGTGAGCCACTGTCGGTACTTCTGCCACGCAGGACGGTACGGCGAGCGAATCCCGAGACGGGCGACGACCTTTGGCACCCCGGCAGCAGCGAGTGCCTGTCCGAACGTGACGTCTCCGGGAGGCTGTGCTGTCCGGCTACGGGCCGCGGCACCGGACGATGCGTATCGCGTGGGTCATTCCTCTGCAACTCCAGCCCGCTGCGTTTGAGTGATTACGGCGTAATCACTGGGGCCTCGAGCAAGGGCGCGGGCTCGCTTTGGTCCGGACGAGGCCAACCAGACTCAGCCTGGTCTGCGCTGGAATGGCTGGAGTCTGCACGGGCGATGACCCATCGCCGCATCCTGGGCTTTGACGTTTTTAACCGTGGCTGAGGTCGGCTGCTCGGGGCCACACTGCCTCTCCCCCACACACCGACAGCAACTCGGCGGACCAGGATGCACTCATGCTTTCGCACCATCCGCTCAGGCGTCGCAGGAGGAGACTGCTTCTTGTCGCGTGATCGCTCAGCGAACAGTGGAGAACGACGCCGGGGCCGGGCGGGCGAAGGTGCCGGGGCTGGCCCGTGGGCGATCTAGGGGGCCGCGTGGATCGAGCGCTCGTTGACACAGATCGGCTGGGACGCCTCTCCGGCGAGGTCGAGCGGATCAGCGAAGCCTTGAGCGCAGCAGGTAAGCGTCCTGACGTCGCAGAAGGCTCGGCAGGCGCGGACCTGTCCGCTTCGGCCCACCGGGAGCGCCGTCTTCGTCAGGTGACGGTCGCTGGCGTGAACTGCGGTCTGGTCGAGGCGATGTACGAAGCTCGGTGCGACGCCGCCGACACCGAGTTCTGCGTCGATGTCGAACCCACCCTGGGGGAGCTCAAGCCGGGATCACGACGTTTGCTCGTTACTGCGTCGACGCACAGCACGGAGAAGCAGCTGCATCTGTCTCTGGCCGTCTGCGGCATCGTCGGCTGTTCACGGCCTCACAGGGCGGCGGTCGCCCGGGCGGCCTGATGCCACCCCAATCCTGCCCCGGCGGAGGGCATAGGCTGCCGGCCACCAGCACGAGGGCATCGACGTCCTCGCCGACCAGGCTCCCGATCTGTACGACGTCCTGAACCGCCGTCGACGCGAGGACCTGACGCACATCGTCCTTGACGCTTGGACGTGGGCTGTCGGCGAATGACCGCAGCACTCCCCCTGGCACTGATGACGTTGCCCTGAGGTGATTACGCCGTAATCACCTCAGGCAGCGGATCGTCCGTGAGATCTCGTCCATCTCCCAGCGCTCGACCCTCCGCAGTGCGCCGGTTGAGAGTCCTGGTTCAACGCTGGTCGCGGAACGCCTGCTGACATCTGGGTCACGACGGGTCGTGCTGGTCCTGTTTCGTGGCTTCGCGACTCCAGAGAGTCTGATGATGAAGTCAAGCCGCTTGCATGACCGGCAGGTCGGGGGTGAAAACCCGGTTGTCGCGCAGGGGGGCGCACAGGACGCTGGCCCGCCGCCGGGCCAGGGCGATGACGGCTTGGACATGCTTGCAGACTTCACCGCGCTTCTTGAGGTAGAAGTCCCGGTTCGGCCCCTCGCGCATCATGCTGGTCTGTGCGGACATGTAGAACACCCTGCGCAGACGGCGGCTGTAGCGCTTGGGCCGGTGCAGATTGCCGGTCCGGCGACCGGAATCACGCGGGACGGGCACCAGCCCGGCGGCCGAGGCAAGGTGCCCGGCGTCGGCGTAGGCCGTGAGGTCGCGGGCGGCAACGACGAACTCAGCGCCCAGGATCGGTCCCATGCCGGGCAGGGACTCAATTATCTCCGCCTGCGGATGGCTGCGGAACGTCTCGCGGATCTGCTCGTCGATCCGCTTCTGGCGGTCGTCCAGGGCCAGGATCTGCTCGGCCAGGTCGGCCACGATCTGGGCAGCGACATCCTCGCCGGGCAGTGCGGTCTGCTGGGCCTGGGCGGCCTCCAGCGCGGCCGAGGCGACGCTGTCGGCGCCCCGAACACCGCGGTTGGCCAGCCAGGCCTTCAACCTCGCCCGGCAACGGCGGCGGAGAGCCGCCGGGGTCTGGTAGCCCGTCAGCAGGACCAGCGCGCCCTTGTGCGAGCTGTAGTCAAAGGCCCGCTCCAGCGCGGGAAAGACGCCGGTCAGTGTGTCGCGGAGACGGTTGATCATCCGGACTCGGTCGGCCACGAGATCGGAGCAGTGAGCGGTCAGCAGTGCGAGGCCGGCGGCCAGCTGGGCAGGCATGTCGATCGTCGCGAAGTCCCGGCGGTTGCGTGCGGTTTCGGCGATGACGTAGGCGTCGTGGGCGTCGGTCTTAGCCTCACCCCGGTAGGCACCCGACATGCGGTTGACCGTGCGGCCGGGCACGCAGACGGCCTGCTGGCCGTGTGCCGCGAGCAGGGCCAGCAACAGAGCGGAGGACGTGCCGGAGATGTCCACCGCCCATTGGACCTAGTCGGCCAGGTCCAGGATCTCGCCCATGGCGGTCAGGATTGCCGACTCGTGGTTGTCGACCTTCTTCGACCACAGCGTCGCACCGGTCGCGTCGACCGCCGCTGCCCAGTGATGCCCCTTGCCTGCGTCGATCCCGGCCCATACCCGGTGCCTTCGCTCGCTCACTCGCCCCTCCTCGCTCCGAACAGCATGCCGTCGGCCCGAGGAACACCCCGCTGTCATCTCCGTAATCAGCGACCGAAGCGCACATCTCAATCAGCAGCCAGGGCGCCCCGGAGAGCCGGGCGGCCACTCCTTGGAAGCCACTGAAGGCAGAGAGCCATAAGCCACACCCGGCCCTCCCAGGCCACCTAACAACTTACGGATGAGCCATGGGTCGTTCGTCGATGCGCGCACCATCCTCGGCCCGGAGAAAACCACGGCCCAGCCCAACCTCGTTATCGGTCGCGCGAGTGGGACACCCGCGCCGGCCGCTGAACCAGGGCCCCTACACGATCGTCTGGGGCGACAGCCTGACGCAGAAGGTCCGGGAGGGCAGCCCGATCGTGCACCTCCACGCGTTGATCGCGGTCGGCGTCAACGCCGACCGCTATCGCGAGATCCTCGGCCACGTGACCTCTGGGTACGGCGGGGCCGGTCGACGTTCGGTCGCTGCCCCAAAGGCGCACTGCGGGGACGACTCCGGGGCAGTCTGGGCAATGTGACGCATGAAAAGTGAGACATGTGCCGGTTCAGGGGAGAGACTTTGGCTTGAGTGATTACGGCGTAATCACCCCAGGGAGCCGCATCAAAGCAACCGACTTTGTCTAACTAACGCGTCGGTGCAGCTTTTGATCACTAACGTTAGTATGGTGTCCTCCATGACTTCGCCAGCTTCGCCCAGCGACCGCGAGAAGGTCGTCTCCAAACTGCCGGCATGGCTCCGGCAAGCTCTCAAGGTCAGAGCCGCCCAGCACGGCATCGAGATTCAGACCGCGGTCGAGCAAGGCATCAGCGACTGGTGCAGCCTGGCTTCGGCAACGGCCAACGTCGATACCTCAGGTGCCGACTCCTTCTCCACGTTCCTTCCTCCCGGTCAGTGGGAGCAGTTCCGCGAGATCGCCGCCGATCGCCGTGTGTCTCTCATCCAGGGCCTCGCCCAGTCGGTGCAGCTTTGGCTCGACTCCAACCCCACTCCGGACGTCGCGCGGCCCGAGGTCACTCGCCGGATCATCGTCTGCAACCAGAAGGGCGGAGTCGGCAAGACGGCGATCACCGCCGGCCTCGGGGAAGCGCTTGCCGAGGACGCCAACACCCTTCACCCCGTGCGCGTGGCGAAGGCTCTCACCAAAGCCCTGCGGGCCAGCGAGACGCACGGCGATGAGACGGAGCCGGACGAAAGCCCGCTCGACATCGAGAACCTGCCCGGTCCCGGCCTGCGGATCCTCTTGGTGGACTTCGACCCTCAGTGCCACCTCACCAACCAACTCGGTGGAACGCCGCTGCCCATGAACGGCGACAGTCTCACCAACCACATGGCGGGGGACCCGAAGGGCGATCTCCGCGACCTGATCATCTCGGTCGACGAGGAGCACTTCGGGGACCGGTTGCATCTTCTGCCTGCCTGCAACGACGCCTTCCTGCTCGACGTCCGTCTCTCCGCGGTACGCGCCCGGGAAGCCGCCCTGGAACGGGCGCTCGCACCGCTCGAAGCTGATTACGACGTAATCATCGTCGACTGCCCGCCCAGCCTCGGCCTCAGCATGGACGCCGCCGCCTACTACGGTCGGCGCCGCGAGGGGGAGAAGACCGGTCAGTCCGGAGCCCTCATCGTCGTTCAGGCAGAGGACAGTTCGGCGGACGCCTACGATCTCCTCACCACCCAGATCGACGATCTGCGGGGCGACCTCCAGGTCGACATCGACTATCTCGGGATCGTCGTCAACCTGTACGACTCGCGCCGGGGATACATCGCGACTTCGTCCTTGCAGGGATGGGTCGACATAAAGGATCCGCGAGTCGTGGGCCTCATCGGTGACCTCAAGGAACAGAAGGAAGCAGTCCGGGTGAAGCAACCTCTGTTGTCCTACGCGCCCAAGTCCCAGCAGGCGGTCGGCATGCGCGCAGTCGCACGGGAGGTGCTGTGAGCAAGGCCGACCAGCTCGGTGCAGGCCGGTTCGGTGGGGGAGTGCGCCCTGTCAGCGCGCGCCGCCAGGCGGTGGCTGCCGCCACGGGTGTCCCGACCGACGGCGTGTCCCCTCCGACGCAGCTTCCTCCGTCGCGCATCAGTCCCAACCCCGACAACCCCCGCTCCAGCCTCGGCGACCTGACGGATCTCGCGGGCAGCCTCAAGAGCCACGGGCAGAAGCAGGCCATCACGGTGATGAACCGCGATGCCTACCTCAAGGCAAATCCTGAGCGCGAAGCCGACCTCGAACCCGACACCGCCTACGTCGTCATCGACGGCAGCAGCCGTCTCGCTGCTGCACGCGAGGCCGGCTTGGAGACTGTGGCGGTGATGGTCAGCGACGAGCAGGGCAACAATGCCGACGAGCTTCTGCAGTCGGCACTGATCGCGAACATCATGCGCAACGACCTCAGCGAGATCGACGAGGCTCGGGCTCTGCAGCGACTTCTGAACGTGTACGGCAGCCAGCGCGCTCTCGCCAAGCAGTTGCACCGTTCACAGGGCTGGGTGTCCCAGCGGCTGGCACTGCTCGGCCTCGCTCCTGAACTTCAGGAGCGTATCGGTGAAGAGCCGATCGAACTGCTGCGCGCGGTCGGCAGCAAGCCCGTCGCGGAGCAGGAGGCCGCTCTTCAGGTACTCAAGGAGCAGCGCGCTGCTGCCGAGAGCGCGAAGGCCTCCCAGAAGCAGTCGGAACGAACTGAGCGACCGGAGCCTGCTCTTGTTCCGGAGCCTGCGGCAGCCCCCGTCCCCGAGCCTGAGCCCGTGCACGCGACTGTGCCTGCCCGTAAGACTTCGGACGGCGGGAGCGGTGACTACGACGCTGTCCCTCAGGAGACGCTGAAAACAGCTACGAGTGATTACGCCGTAATCACGGACACCTCGTCCGAGGCGATCGAGTCCGGACCGGGCGAGTCCCGTCCGGCCGACATTGTTCCGGACCCACGGAGTGACGATGGGCCCAGTACGTCCGCCTCTGGTGCAGGGGAGAGGGCGCTGCCGAAACTGCCGTACCACGACGGCTGGTACGTCGCACATCATCTCATTCGCAAGATGAGCGACACCGAGTTCGACAAGATGCTGCGCATCCTCAACGATCACCAAACCCAGCGCAACTCGGACAGTACGTCCGAAGAGCGGTGACGCGCCGCGAAGTCCCCTGCCGTGAGC
>NZ_JBEOWS010000481.1:0-5909 GCF_040296125.1 Streptomyces sp. NPDC002265
GTGTGGGGGGCCCGGCCGGGCGGGGCCACGACGGCGACCTGGGCGACGCCGGGGTGTGCGGCCAGCGCCGCCTCGATCTCGCCGAGCTCGATCCGGAAGCCACGTACCTTCACCTGCTGGTCGGCCCGGCCGACGTAGCGCAGGCTGTTGTCCGCCGCGCGGCGCACCACGTCGCCGCTGCGGTACATCCGTGATCCCGCAGGTCCGAAGGGATCGGCCACGAAGCGCCCCGCGGTCAGGCCGGGCCGGTTCAGGTAGCCGCGGGCCAGGCCTTCGCCCGCGACGTACAGCTCGCCGGGCACGCCCGGGGCCACCGGTCGCAGGTGGGCGTCCAGCACGTAGGTCCGCAGGTCCGCGAGGGGCGCCCCGACCTGGCCCGCGGGGGTGTCGGTCCGGTCGAGCGCTGCGTACGTGACGTGCACCGTGGTCTCGGTGATGCCGTACATGTTGACCAGGCGCGGCGCGTCGTCCGGGTGCCGCTCGTACCAGCTGGCCAGCCGTGCGTGCTCCAGCGCCTCGCCGCCGAACACGACGGTCCGCAGCGCGAGTTCACGCGGGTGCTCGGCGTCCGCCTGCATCAGCTGGTAGAACGCGGACGGCGTCTGGTTGAGCACGGTCACGCGCTCGCGGGCGAGGAGCTCCAGGAAGCGGCCGGGCGAGCGGCTGGTCTCGTGGTCCACGACCACCAGCCGGCCGCCGTGCAGCAGCGGACCCCACAGCTCCCACACCGAGAAGTCGAAGGCGTAGGAGTGGAAGAGGGTCCAGACGTCGTCGGCGGAGAAGCCGAACAGCCTCTCGGTGGTGCCGAACAGCCGCACCACGTTCCGGTGCGTGACCACCACGCCCTTGGGGTTGCCGGTGGAACCGGAGGTGTAGATGACGTAGGCGGCGTGGCCGGGGTCGAGCTGGACCTCCGGGTCCGTGTCCGCTAGCCCGGCCAGGTCGGCGGTGTCCAGCAGCAGCCGGTCCACCGCCTCCGCGCCCGGCAGGTCGCCGACGCGGCTTGTGGTCACCAGGAGCGCGGGCCGGGCGTCCTGGAGCAGGTAGGCGATGCGGGCGGCCGGGTACTGCGGGTCCACCGGGAGGTAGGCGCCGCCCGCCTTCAGCACGGCGAGCACCGCCACGACCTGCTCGGCCGAGCGCGGCAGGGCCAGCGCCACGCGCTGCTCCGGACCCACTCCCCGGGCGATCAGGGCGTGCGCGAGCCGGTTGGCGCGGGCGTTCAACTCGGCGTAGGTCAGGGTGCCTTCGCCGTCCGTGAGGGCGACGGCGGATGGGTTCTCCCGTACCTGCCGCTCGAACAGCCCGGTCAGGCCGCTGTCCGAGGGCTCCTCGCTGCGGCCGGCGGGCGCCGGGAGCAGGGCGCGGAGTTCGTCGGCGGACAGCACGTCCACGCGGCCGATCCGCCGGCCGGGGTCGGCGACGACGGCGCGCAGCAGCCGCAGCCACCGCTCGACGATCCCGCTCACGCCGTCCTCGTCGAACAGGTCGGTGCTGTACTCCACCACGCCCGACAGACCGTCCTCGCCGGGCTGTTCGGCCAGGACGAAGGTCAGGTCGCACTTGGCCGTCCCGGTGTGGACCAGGCCGGTCGTCACCCGCAGCCCCGGCAGGTCGAACGTGCCGAGCGGCGCGTTCTGCAGGGCGAGCATGGTCTGGAACAGCGGGTGGTGGGCCAGCGTACGGGTCGGGTTGAGCGCCTCCACCAGGTGCTCGAACGGCACGTCCTGGTGCGCGTACGCGGCCAGCGCGCCGGCCCTCACCCGGCCCAGCAGTTCGGTGAACGACGGGTCGCCGGAGAGGTCGGTGCGCAGCACCAGGGTGTTGACGAAGAAGCCGACCAGTTCGTCCGCGGCCTCGTCGGTGCGTCCGGCGATCGGCGTGCCCACGGGTACGTCGGTGCCCGCGCCCAGCTTGCCCAGCAGGGCGGCCAGCCCGGCCTGGAGCACCATGAAGAGGCTGGCCCCGCCGTCCCGGGCGAGCGCGCGCAGGCCCTGGTGCAGCTCGGCGTCGATCCGCACCGGCAGATGGGCGCCGCGGTAGGACATCGCGGCCGGCCTGGGCCGGTCGAACGGCAGCTCCACCTGCTCCGGAAGACCGGCCAACTGCTGACGCCAGTAAGTGAGTTGACTGCTCAGCAGGCTGTCCGGGTCCGAGCCGTCGCCGAGCAGCTCCCGCTGCCAGAGGGCGTAGTCGGCGTACTGGACCGGCAGCGGCGCCCACTCCGGCTTCCCGCCCTCGGCGCGGGCCGCGTAGGCGGCCGTGAGGTCCCGCAGGAGCGGCCCCGTCGACCAGCCGTCGCCGGCGATGTGGTGCACCACCAGCAGCAGCACGTGCTCCTCGTCCGCGAGCCGGAAGAGTTCGGCGTGCAGCGGCGGCTCCGCGGCGAGGTCGAAGCCGTACCGGGCCGCCTTCGCCAGCCGCTGCGGCAGCTCGCGTTCGCCGAGTTCGGTCACCCGCAGCCGCGGCCGGGCCTCCTCCGGGTCCAGCACCCGCTGGCACGGCACGCCGTCGGCCGTCGGGAAGACGGTGCGCAGGCTCTCGTGCCGCTCGACCACGTCCGCCAGGGCGGCTTCCAGGGCCCGCCGGTCCAGGCTCCCCGACAGCCGCAGGGTCAGCGGGATGTTGTAGGTGGCGCTCGGCCCCTCCATGCGGTGCAGGAACCACAGCCGGCGCTGTGCGAAGGACAGCGGGACGGTCTCCGGCCGCTCGCGCCGCCCCAGCGCCGGACGCGCCCGGCCCGCGACGTCCACGGCCGCCGCCAGTTCCGCCGCCGTCGGCGCGTCGAACAGATCGCTCAGCCTGAGCTCCACGCCCAGCACCGAACGCACCC
The DNA here is from genome assembly GCF_040296125.1 of Streptomyces sp. NPDC002265. Lineage (NCBI taxonomy): Bacteria > Bacillati > Actinomycetota > Actinomycetes > Kitasatosporales > Streptomycetaceae > Streptomyces > Streptomyces sp. NPDC002265. Next base: position 2,834 of record NZ_JBEOWS010000481.1, read on the forward strand.
GGGCGATCAGTCGGGTGGCCAGCAGGGAGTGCCCCCCGAGGTCGAAGAAGCTGTCGTCCGGCCCGGGCTCGGCCACTCCGAGCACCTCGGCGAACAGCCCGACGAGCAGGTGCTCGGTCGCGGTGCGCGGTGCGCGGCCCGACGCGACGGGCTGCCGCCCGGGCTCCGGGAGCGCCCGCCGGTCGAGCTTGCCGTTCGGGGTCAGCGGCAGCGCGTCCAGCAGCACGTACGCGGCCGGCACCATGTGCCGGGGCAGCCGGTCCCGCAGATGGTCGCGCAGGTCGTCGTCGGTCACGGTGGCGCCCGGCTCGGGCACCGCGTAGGCGACCAGCCGCGGTTCCTCCTCGGTGCGCACCGTCACGGCGGCCCGGGCGACCCGCGGGTGCTCGGCGAGTACGGCCTCGATCTCGCCGAGCTCGACCCGGAAGCCGCGGATCTTGACCTGGTCGTCGGTGCGGCCGAGGAACTCCAGGTTCCCGGCCGCGTCCCAGCGCACCAGGTCCCCGGTGCGGTACATCCGCGCCCCGCTCGGCCCGAACGGGTCCGCGACGAACCGCCCGGCGGTCAGCCCCGGCCGGTTCAGGTAGCCGCGGGCCAGGCCCGCGCCCGCGATGTACAGCTCGCCCGCGGCACCGGTCGGCAGCGGCCGCAGGGCGCCGTCGAGGACGTACAGCCGGGCGTTGGTGACCGGCCGGCCGATCACCGGGCGTGGGCTCGAACCCACCTGCGCGACCACCGAGTTGACGGTGCACTCGGACGGTCCGTAGAGGTTGAGGCAGGCCACGCCGTCCGCGGCGCGCAGCTGCTCCCACAGCCGCTCCGGGACGGCCTCGCCGCCCGCCGCGACCAGTGCCGGACGGTACCGCGGGTCACTCAACAGGCCATGGTCGACGAGCACTTGAAGGTAGGACGGGGTGGCCTCGAGGTAGTCCAGTCCGTGGCGCGCCGCGTAACCGACCAGGGCGCCGGGGTCGGTCCAGGTCGCGTGCTCCAGGACGTGCAGCTCGTGGCCCCCGAACAGGGCGAGCAGCTGGTTCCAGGAGGCGTCGAAGGACACCGAGGTGGTCAGCGCGGCCCGCAGCCGCGGCCGCTCCTTCAGCACCGGCGCGAAGTGCAACTGCCGGAGGTCGGTGAGCAGGTCGAGCAGACCGCCGTGGGTCGCCAGCACGCCCTTGGGCCGGCCGGTGGAGCCGGAGGTGTGGATGACGTAGGCCGGGAAGTCCGGGTCGACGGCCACCATCGGGTCGGCCGCCGGGCAGCCGGTCACCAGGGCGGCCGTCTCCGGGTCGTCGAGCACCAGCCGGCCGACGGGCCCCGCCCCGGGCAGCCGTCCCGCGCTGCCGGAGTCCGTGACCAGCAGGGCCGGCCGGGCGTCGTCGATCAGGTACGCGATCCGGGCGGCCGGATACTCGGGGTCGACCGGGACGTACGCCGCACCGGTCTTCAGCACCGCGAGGATCGCCACCACCAGCTCGGCCGAGCGCGGCAGCGCCACCGCCACCCGCCGCTCCGGCCCCGCGCCCCGGGCGATCAGGGCGTGCGCCAGCCGGTTGGCCCGCGCGTCCAGTTCCGCGTACGTCAGCGAGACGTCGCCGCACACCAGCGCGACCAGGTCCGGAGTCGCCCGGACGTGCTCCCGGAACAGCTCCGGCAGGCTCGCGGCCGGGGCCGGGGCCACCGGTCCGGCGCCGAGCACCGCCAGCTCTCGGCGCTCCTGGGCGGTGAGCAGCTCGATCCGGCCCACCGGCTCGTCCTCGTCGCAGTCCGCGAGGGTGTCAAGGAGCGCGAGCAGTCGCTCTTGGTGACCGGCGAGGTCGCCGTCGCCGTACGCCTCGGGCGAGCCGTGCAGCCGCAGCAGCGGCGGGTTGCCGTCCCGGTAGTCGAAGACCCAGACGGCGAGGTCGGTGGTCGACCCGGACACGAAGTGGTGCACGGAGGCCGGGTGCCCGGCGAAGCTCGGCCTGGAGTTGAAGGCCATGATGTTGACGATCAGCGGGAACGCCGTGCCGATGCCGCCGGAGGCGCCGAGGTCCCGCAGCAGGTCCTCGCTGCGGTAGCGCTCGTGCGCGACGGCCGTCTCGACCTCCCGCGCCGCCTGGGCGACGAGTTCGCGCCACGGCATGTCCGCCCGCACGGTCAGCCGCAGCGGCACCACGTTGGACGTCGTGCCCGGCACCGCCGTCAGGTCGCGGTCGGCGCCCCGGCGGGCGGTGACGGGCAGGGCGAGCACCACGTCCTGACTGCCGGTCAGCCGGTGGGCGTAGAGCGCCGTCGCCGCGACCAGCAGCCGGGACCACCGCACGCCGCAGCGTCCGGCCGCCGCCCGCAGGGCGTCCGGGCGGCGCAGTTCCCGCTCCTCGGCCAGCCGGAGGGCGCGGTGCGGGTCGGTCGCGGAGGCGTCGGTGAGCCGGGTCGGGGCGGGCAGGTCGGCGAAGCGCCCGGTCCAGTAGGCGCGGTCGGCGGCGAAGCCGGCGGAGGCGCGGTAGGCGGCGTCGCTGTCGACCAGGTCCCGCAGCGGGCCGAACGGGCAGGGCGGCACGGCGCCGCCCTCCGCCAGTGCCGAGTACACCTCGCCGACCCGCTGCCGCAGCATCGAGCTGCTGATCGCGTCCAGCACCACGTGGTGGTAGTTCAGGTACCAGAGGTACTCCGTCGGCGACGCCTCGATCAGCGCGTGGCCGAACAGCGGGTCCCGGGCGAGGTCGAGCGGGCGCAGCAGGTCCCGCTCCATCCATTCCAGGGCGGCCGCCCTGGGGTCGGGCTCCCCGCTCAGGTCGAGGTGGACCGGAGCCCAGTCCCAGCTCTCCCGGATGACCTGGCGCGGGCCCTCCCCGTCGTCGACGAAGGTCACGTGCAGGGCGTCGACCTCGTCGACCACCCGGCGCAGCGCGGTCTCGAACAGCTCCCGGTCCACCGGCCCGTGGATCTCCAGGCACTCGCCGACGCGGTAGCCCGGGATCGGCGTCCGGGAGCGCTGCTCGGCGAGCCAGATCTCGCGCTGGGCCGCGGTCAGGGGAAGAGAGTCGCCGTCGCGACGGGGCATGGGGGGATACCTCCATGAGTGGGGGGAGGAGTG
>NZ_JBEOWS010000482.1:0-5840 GCF_040296125.1 Streptomyces sp. NPDC002265
GCACCTCCCGCCAGGAGTCCGCCGACGCCGCCGCGGCCGCCTTCGGCGTGGAAGCGGCCTTCGACAACCACGCGGAGCTGATCGCCCACCCGGGCGTGGACGTCGTGGTCGTGGCGGTCAAGGTGCCCCACCACCGGGAGCTGGTCTCGGCCGCGATCGACGCGGGCAAGACCGTCTACAGCGAGTGGCCGCTCGCGTTGGACGGGACGGAGGCCGCCGGCCTGGTCCGCCGCGCCGACACCGCCGGCGTGCGCACCGTCATCGGCCTCCAGGGCCGCTACCACCCCGAGCTGCGCTACGCCCGCCAGCTGATCGCCGAGGGCAGGATCGGCCGGGTCATCGGCACCACCATGACCGGCTCGGGCATGGTCTGGGGACCGCAGACCACCCGGGCGCACGCGTACTGGTACGACAGGACCCAGGGCGCCACTGCGCTGACCGCCGCCGCCCTGCACGCCATTGACGCGCTCAGCGCGACCCTCGGGGAATTCACCCACCACTCGTCCAACCTCGTCGTGGGGCGCCAGCAGGTCACCGTGGCCGAGGACGGCAGCGTCCTGCCGGTGACCGCGGCCGACCAGATCTCCCTGATCGGCACGCTGGAGGGCGGGGCGGCCGCGTCGGTCTTCTACCGCGGCGGCACCTCCCGCGGTGACAACTTCCGCTGGGAGATCAACGGCACCGACGGCGACCTCGTCCTGACCGCAGACTGGGGGAACATGCAGATCGCCGACCTCACCCTGCAGGCAGGCTTCGGTGACGACGCCGCCGTCTCCCCCATCGAGGTACCCGCCCAATACCGCGCCGACATCCCCGAGGGACTCGCGGGTCCCTCCCGGAACGTGGCCGCGCTCTACTCGCACCTGGCCCGCGACCTGCGTGACGGCACCCGCACCGTCCCGGACTTCTCCTACGCCCTGGCCCGCCACCGGCTCATCGACGCCATGCAGGGCCCCTCGGCCTGACCTGAACACGGGGCATGCAAACATGCCCTCGAGGAGGGCGGGGACTTCGGTTCCGGGGCCGGTGCAGCTGTCGGCGCAGGCCCGTGGCGGGACAGCCCAGGTTCCGGGGGGCCGCTTCGTCGGGTCCGGCCGGGCGAGGGGCGGTGGTCCAGCTGCTGAGAATGCGCAGCGACTCGGTCGTGGCGGAGCCCGGCTCGGGGATGTAGACGCACAGCGTCCGTCTCACCTGCAGCTCGATCTGAATGTGCTCCACGTCGGTGAACTCCACGCCCGAGCCGGCAGCCCGGCCGCCGCCCTGGCGATGGTGTTCAAGCTCGTCGAGTCGGCTCAGGCCCGCTGGCGGGCGATCACCGCCGCCAACCTGGTGTCCCTGGTCCGCTCCGGCGCCAGGTTCGAGAACGGCCACCTGGTCGAACGCCCCGAGATCCGCGTCGCCTGATTGATCAACCAGACCTTGACAACAACTCGAACCCACGTGCTCCACTCACCTGGAAACACACAGCGTCGGAGGAGGCTCGATGAGTGAAATACGAGGAGTTCCCTGGCGCGAGACAGCACGGGTCATGGCACTCTGCTGGGCGGTCTGCGGAGTGGCTTACTCCATCCTCAACATCCTCGACGAGCCGACGCTGCCCATCGCCGCGCCCGTCGTGATGCTCCTGGCGCGTTGGTTCTGGGACCGGCACCGGCACTGGGCCGCGGGCGCTGCCGCGGCCTTCGCGGGCTCGGCCGTCGTGTTCGTTCTGACGGACCTGGCACGACCGCACTGGGACCGAATTGCAGTGGATGCGCTGGGGACGGCAGCAGGAGCAACGGTGGCTCTGGTCTTCTTCGCTGGGGCGTCGCGGCTGATGCCTCCAATTACCAGATCAGATCACGCGATCCACAACTCTTGACAATTACTCCATCCTTATTCCTGTCCTCCTCTCCATCTCTGTCCCCTTCATGTGGGGCGCCATAGCCAGCTGGACCAGAGCCAGCAGCCCCGTCCGCCCTGGGGCCGCCCGCTGCTGTTCGCCTTCGATCTGACCGAGCGGATCACCGGGAGGACGATCGTTGGCGTTCGTCGATACACGCAGTCGGCGGTGGCGCCCCAGAGTGACCGGCCGCGTGGACGAGGCCTGCTCTGCGGCAGATAGTTGATGAAGGACGACGAGGTCATATCGCTCGACGATGAGGGTGAGCGGCAAATGGACGCCTCGGACGAACTTCTTCAGATGGCTACACCGTCGGCTCTTTTGACCCTGGACGGAGCGATCCGCAGCCTCAACGCGGCAATGGCCAGGACACTGGGCAGGTCCGTGGAGCAGTGCGTGGGTCGTGGCTTCGGTGATCTGTTGCCCGCAAGCCAGCTGACTGCGGTCAAGAGTCTCGTGGCCCACGCCGCCACGACGAAGACGGTTGCGATGCGGGTGCTGGAGTTCCCCGGGCCAGGTACAGCATCTGTCGTCTGCCTTGTCGAGGCACGACCAGTGAATGATCCCGTAGGTGGCGAGTCGCTGGTGTGGGTGCACTCATTGAACGCGGGAAACGACTTGGGTGCCCTGCTGATTCCGTTCCGTCTGGCAGCCAAGGCCGCCAACCTCGGTCTGTGCATGTATTCACCCCAGGAGCGCGAGCTGGAGTGGCTGGGTGGTGCACCCGCCTTGGCGGCGCTGTTCCCGGAGGCCTCCATGTCGTTGTCCGAGGTGGTTCGGCAAGTCCACCCCGATGACCGCGGGGCGCTGCGGCGGCTCGTGCGTTCGACGGCCGCCCGGTCCCCCTGGATCAGGTTGCGGTTCCTTACCGAGCGCGATGGCTGGCACCTTCTGGTCTGCCGGGCCCGTCGGCTCATTCTGGGGTCTGGCGGCCCTGAGCGGGTCTTCGGCGTGATCCGCGATGACACCAAGAGGGAAGCGCGCAGACGCAGAGCGAAGGACGCGCTGAGTGCTGAGCGTCAGCGCGCCGACGAGATCGCGGCCTTCTCTTCCGCCGTGATGACTGCAGTCACGGAGCAAGAAGTACGGCAGGTCGTCCTGACCCGGCTCGCCGCGACATTCGGTGGTACCGGCGCCGCGCTGGCGTTCATCACGCAAGGCCGCCTACGCGTTTCCTCCGATGCCGGGATCCCGATGCCGGTGGCCGCCCTGCAAGGCCTGCCGCTAGACGCCCCCAGCGCGCTGCCCTATGTGATCCGCACCGGCGAGCCGCAGTTCATTCCCAACCAGGAGGACTACATCCGCCGCTGGCCGCACGGGGCCATGGTGCCGTACTTCGACCAGCTCGACTCCGGCTTCGCCATCTCGATCACCTCCCTCAGCCCGATCGGCGATCAGCCGCTCGGGGCCTGGCTGGTGACCTACGACAGCGAACATCACTCGTCCCCGGATGAGCGCGCCCTCATGGGTACTCTTGCCGATCTTGCAGGCCAGGCACTGAAACGCGTTAGCTTGCAAGAGGCACGAGTCGAGCTGGCCACGGCGCTCCAACAGACCATGCTCCCCACGCTGCCCGAGCACCTCCCCGGCCTGGAGGTCGCCGCCCGATACCGACCAAGCCGCGACGGGCTCGATATTGGCGGAGACTGGTACGACGCCTTCGTCATGCCCGACGGTGCCGTCGCCCTGGAGATCGGCGACGCCCAAGGGCACGACGTGGACGCCGCCGCCTTCATGGGACAGGTGCGCGCATCCATGCGCGCGATCGCCGCCCACGAACCGGGTCCCGCAACCGTGCTGGCTCGCACCAACGAGCTGCTCATCACGATGGGCGCAGCACGATTCGCCAGCTGCACCATGCTGCGTATCGACCCAGGCGACGGACGGGTCACCGGTGCGAGCGCTGGCCATGTGCCGTTGCTGTACGCACGCGACGACGGCAGCCACAGCATCCACGAGTTGCCGGGAGGCCCGGTGCTAGGAGTCGTGCTCGGCACCGAGTACGGCGAGGAGACCTTCGCATTGCAAGAGGACAGCGCGCTGGTCATGGTCACCGACGGCGTGGTCGAAGGACCGGGCCTCACATTGGAGGCCGGGCTGGAACGAGCCGGAACACTGGCTGGCGCGGCCCTCCACGACGGGCTGAATGCCGAGGAGACCGCTGACCGCGTCCTCGACGCTGCTGTCGCGGTGGACCACCCGGACGACGTGGCTGTGCTGGTCATCCGGCGCGCATGAGACTCGATGCGTCCGTGCGCCGAACAAGGTCGTACAGGTAGCTGCTCCAACCTCAAGGCATGAGACCTCAAGAACTAGCCCGCTTACCGGTAGTTCGTTGAATCCGGCGGTAGAGATCAATGCCGTGTCCGCTGGTGACCGCGTCGATCAGGGCCTGGAGCTCGGAGGGTGGGTCCGTGTCCGTCCAGGCTCGCCACCACCGGCTGAGAGCGACGGCGCGGGTGAGCCAGGAACGGATGGCTCGTAAGGCCTTGGGCCAGCAGGGCTGTTGGGGCCGGTGGGACAAGGCCGGTCCCCCTCTCTGGCCCCTCATCGGGGCACGGGTCCGGCGCAGTGGCATCCAGGGGTCCAGGTGGCGCGAACCACTGGTCCCAGCAGAAAGAGAAGGCGCAGTTGACCAGGGTCTGGTGGCGGCGGATGGCGCGAGCGGAGCGGACTTGGAAGTCAGCCCAGCCGAGTTCGTCCTTGATCTGCTTGTAGCTCTGTTCGATCCAGGGCCGCAGGCCGTAGAGGCGGACGGCCTCGGCGAGGTCGGCCGGCGGATGCGGGCTGGTCGCGGGGTGGGGTGCGTCAGGGTGGGGCAGGTTGGTGGCCAGGTACCAGGTGGCCTTCTCCGGCAGTCGGGCTGGGTCGGTGGTGGCCACGACCAGCCGGCAGGGCGAGTCGGGGCCATAGCCGCCCAAGCGGGCATCAGCGGCCCACCAGGTCTCGGTGTGCCCGTCGCGAAAGTGACGCTCCACGGGCGTCCAGTCGCCGGGAAGGCCGGGATTTGCCCAGGCCAGGGCGCGTGCGGCCTCGACGGGAGTGTGCGGCTGGTCGATCGGTGCCCAGACACCGTTGCGCGGCTTGAGTGCCACCACGTAGGCCAGGCCGGCCTCGCGCAGTGCGAGGTACCAGTCGTCGCTGACCGAGTAGGCGCAGTCGGCGACCACCGCCCGGCAGCCGAAGCCCGCCTCCTTTCCGCGGGCCGCGAGGGCTGCGGCCAGCTGCGGTTTCGTGCGGAAAGCCGGATCGGACCGGCCGCGGGCGAAGTGATGGGCGGGGGTGTAGGGCTGGGTGTGCAGCGGGTAGTACACGCGGCCGTCGGTCCACACCGTGGTCACCGTGACGATGCCGTTGTCCGTCGTGCCCAACCGTCCCAGCCATTGTCGGCCCACGTGCGCGGTCGCCGTTCCGTCCCTGCGGTCCCCGGAATCATCGATCACGATGACCCCGCCGTCGTGCGGAGCCGTCGCCGGCTCCTCACACAGCAGCTCGAGCCGCCGTTCGTTGACCAGCTCGGCCTCCCACGGCGACTCCGACAGGAAGAACTGCAGCCGCTGCACCCCCGGCATCCCCGCACCCGCCACCGGCTCAGCCCCGGCCAGGCAAGTGATCGTCTTGTTCCGCTCCCGCGGCGCCAGCAACCCGGTCAGGTACTCGCGAAACCCTCGCCGCTGAGCCAGGCTGAAAAAGAGGTCGTCGAACCGGGCCGCGTACTCCTCCAACGGACCCGGCGCAGGCGGACACGGACGGCGAGCAGTCATCTTCAGCCCCCCGACAAGGCAGTTGACTCCTACCACCGGCCTACGACCAACCCGACCTGCCGTCAACCCACACCACCACCGGATTTAACGCACTACCGGTAACGGCTGGTTCCGTAGGCGGCCATGAACATGTCCAGCAGTCCGTCGACCGCGTCCTCGTCGATGGGGCGGGTCGACAGCAGACTGCGGTAGTA
>NZ_JBEOWS010000483.1:0-5830 GCF_040296125.1 Streptomyces sp. NPDC002265
GCCGGTCCGGGCCTGCGCGCGAGCGGGTTTCCCCAGGTCAGGGGGTGAGCTGCCACTGCTTGATGTAGCCCACGTCGATCGCGGCCAGATCCCGTACCCGCAGCTTCCAGGTGCCCTCGACGGGCTGCGCCGAGGCGTCCACGGTGAAGGTCTGGTCGACGTTGTCCGCGGAGCCGCCCGAGCGGTTCAGCAGCGAGTAGACGGTGCCGTCGGGACCCACCAGGTCGACGGTCAGGTCACCGCGGTAGGTGTGCACGATGTCGACGTAGACCTCCGTGGTGGCCGAGGCGTTGCCCGGACGGCCCGTGATGGTGATCGGCGATTCGACCGCCGCGCCGGCGTCCGGGATGTCGACCCGGGTGCCGTTGGCGTAGATGTACGCCACCCGCCAGTGGAAGCCGACGGTCGCGGTCGCGCCGGTGCTGTCGGTCACGGTGACGGTGACGTCGCTGGTGCCGGTGGTGGTGGGAACGCCGGAGATCAGCCCGTCGACGCCGATCGACAGCCCGTCCGGGAGCCCGGTCGCCTCGTACGCGAGCGTGGCGTCGGTGTTGGTGGTGTAGGCGCCGATCCGCAGCGCGACCTGCTGGCCGACGCCGCTGGTCTGGTCACCGACGGGCGCGACGTTGACACCCCGCGCCACCCGGTCGCCGACATGGATCGCGGCCCAGGCACCCGCGACCGCGAGGTAGGTGTCGCTGTAGGCGCCGAAGAGGTCGGCGGCGGCCTGGAGGGTGGCGGTCCGCGCGCCCGCGTAGTCGGTCGTCGAGGTCATGTACGTCGTCAGCGCCCGGTACCAGATCCGCTCGGCGTTCTCGATGCCGATGCCCGTCACGGGCAGACCGTCGTAGGTCGGACTGTCGTACGCGACGCCGTTGACGGTCTTCGCCCCGCTGCCCTCGGACAGCAGGTAGAAGAAGTGGTTCGCGGGGCCGGAGGAGTAGTGGACGTCGATGCCGCCCAGACCGGGGTCCCAGTAGTCGCGGGAGGAACCGTCCCGGGAGGGCTTGTCCATGTAGCGCAGCGGGGTGCCGTTGCCCCGGATGTCGATCTTCTCGCCGACGAGGTAGTCGGGGACGTCGGCCGCCAGATCCGAGTGGAACTCCACCGCGGCGGCGAAGATGTCCGAGGTCGCCTCGTTGAGGCCGCCGGACTCGCCGGAGTACGTCAGGTTGGCGGTGGCGCTGGTGACCCCGTGGCTCATCTCGTGGGCCGCGACGTCCAGCGCGGTCAGCGGCTTGGCGTTGCCGGAGCCGTCGCCGTAGGTCATGCAGAAGCAGGTGTCGGACCAGAAGGCGTTGACGTAGTTGTTGCCGTAGTGGGCCCGGCTGTAGGCGGCGACGCCGTCGTTGCGGATGCCGTTGCGGCCGAAGACGTCCTTGTAGAAGTCCCAGGTCGCCGCCGCCCCGAAGGCCACGTCCACACCAGCGGTCTGCCGGTTGCCCTGGGTCCCGTCGCCCCAGACATCGTTGTCGTCCGTGAAGAGGGTTCCGGTCCCGGAAGTGCCCTGGTTCAGGTCGTACGTACGGTGTCCGGCACGGTCGCCGTCCACGAGCTGGTACGTCGATCCGGACTGCGTGGTGCCGAGCGGCACGGTCCCGCTGTACTGGCCGGTGCCCGTGCCGGTCTCCACGCCCTCGTACTCCTGGACGACCTTGCCCGAGGCCGCGTCGGAGACGACGTGCAGTTCGCTGGGGGTGCCGTCGCTCCGTACGCCCTCGACCACCGACTCCCAGGCCAGCACCGGCCGCCCGGCCGGGGTGGCCCGCACGACGAGCCGGGGGGAAGGCCGTAATGCCTGCGCGGCCGCCGTTCCCGTCCCGGGCGTGGTGGTCTTCCGCGCGACCGCGAGGGCCTTCGCCGCGGCGTCGGCCGCGGGCACCCTCGGCGTGGTCGTCGGCACCGTCAGTGCGGCCGCGGCCGCCCCGGAGACGGTGGTACGGCCGTCGCGCACATGGGTGACGAGGTCGCCGCCGAGCACCGGCAGGCCGGCGTAGGTGCGCTCGTAGCGGGTGTGCGTGGTGCCGTCGGCGTCGCGGGCGACGTCCTTCACCACGAGCCGTTCCCGGGGCCCGAGGCCGAGCGTGCGCGCCGTGTCCGGGGCCGCCGTCCGCGCTCGGCCGACCAGTGCCGTGTGCTGCGCGGGCGACAGGGCGGCCGGGGCGGCACCCGCGCGGGGAGTGGCGACGGTCTTCACGGGACGGGAGTCCGCCGGCGCGGCGGACGCGGGGCCGGCCTGGACGACACCGGCGAGCAGGGTCCCGGCCGCGAGCGCGACGAGGGCCGCGTTTCCTCTGCGGAGCGGGCGGGGGTCTGTGGGGTGAGCTGGTCGTGACAAGGTCTGCTCCTTGTGCGACGGTCGGCCCGTGGTGAGGGCCGAGGGGGAGCGGGCCGCGGTGTGCGGTCCGCCCGGAACGCGCCGCGCCGGGGGTGCGGGGCGCGGCGCGGGGACGCGCGAGGGCGCCCGGCATCGACGGCGGGCGGCGCGCGGAACGAGGGAGGGGGTGGGGGTGGGGGTGGGGGTGGGGGTGGGGGGTGTAGGGGGCGTGAACGGTCGGTGAAGACCCCTACGAGCGTGACAGCAAACCCACAGAGTTGTCATGGACGCATCGTGAGTTCGGCTGGAATTGACCACGTCCTGTCGCGGGTTCATCGCGCGGCGCTCACGCCGGAGCCGGGGGCCGGCCGTCGGCGCCGGGTGTCCCCATACCGTAACGCTCCCTGCCTTCAAGGGACTTGACCGGCCACTCCTGCACTATCTTCACATCATGTCCACGCCACGGGAGCCTTCGCAGCAGCCCCCGCACGACTCAGGGGCGCCGGCACAGCCAACCGCGTATCCGTATCCGAATCCGCAGTCCCCCGGTGCGGGCGGCCCGGGAGCCGTCCCGCCACCGTCACCCCCCGCTCCCCCGGCCGGTCCGCCGACCCTCTACTCCCACCCCGCCCCGGCCGGCGGACCGGCCCTGCCCCCACCGGGCAATCCGTACGCTGCGCCGGGTCCCTACGGCCCCTACCCGGCCGCCCGTCCGTCCGGCACCGGCGGCGCCGGACGGGCGCTGCTGTGGGCCGTGGTCGGCGCGGTGGCCGCCTCCGTACTGTGGGCGGCCGGCCTCTTCGCGCTCGACGGCCTGGGCGCCGCCGCGGACCTGCGCGGCTACGACGCCCCGGCGAACCTCTGCACCGGCTCCGACCACACGTCGTTCAGCAGCGCCTACCCGCTCGCCGACACCTCCCCCACCCACTCCTCGCTGCGGGACGGCGCGTTCGACCAGTCCACCTGCAACGTCGACCTGAAGAAGAGCGGCTCGACCTACGCGGACGCCTACCTCACCATCGACGTGCAGCTGCACAAGAAGACCGACCCCGGGCCGGAGTTCACCGCCGCCTGGAAGAACTACCCCGACAATCACGAGGGTTACGACGTCGACACCGTCGCCGGGATCGGGGACGAGGCCTATCTCGTCAGCCAGGACACGATCAGCGGCTCCACCAGCGGCTCGCTGTACGCCACGCTCGCCGTACGGGACGGCTGGGTCACCTACACGATGACCTACAGCGCCTACCTCACCTCGTACAGCACCGACAGCGACCCACCGCAGCTGGCCGAGGTGACCGGCTGGCTGAAGTCGGACACGAGGTCCACCCTGGAGGAACTGCGCGGCTGACGTCGTGGGCGGGGATCACCGGCACGGATCCCCGGCTATTCGCCGCGCCAGACGTTGTCGAAGGCCGCCTCCTCGATCGCCCGGCGCTGGCGTACCGCCTCCAGTTCCATCACCGCGTCGTGGACGGCGGCCAGCACGGTCACGACCGGCTCGTCCGTCACGTCCAGGGAGCTCTCGGCCGGCTGGTCGACGATCCCGACGGCGGCCGCGAGGGTGGTCAGGACCGGTTCGCGCGCCTCCCAGCGCTCGGTGGCCTCACGGCGGACCGGCGAGTCGGCCGGGGCCGTGCGGGTGACCCGCAGCGGATTCCAGCGGCGGCGCTGCCAGGTGACCTCGCCGTCCCGCTCCAGGGCGGCGAGGTAGGTCCGGGACAGGCCGCGGCCCCGGCGCCACAGCCACTCCTCGACCTGCTCGTACGGCTCCTCGCGGACGAACGTCGACGCGGCCTCGTCCAGCAGGTCGTCCCCGGTGGCCGGAAGCAGGCCGGGCACGATCCGGTCGCCGCGCAGGGTGACGGCCTCCTTGCCGATGAGGTCGATGGCCTCGGCTCCGGCGAGGGCCAGCGACAGATCGCCCGGCTCCACCGGACGCACGGACCGCACGTCCATGGCGACGATCATCAGATCCGTAGATGTGGTCATGAACGACTCCAGGTCAAAGGCATGGACGACAGAGGTCACCGTGCTGCCGGGACGGTATCGCGGGGACGCGGCGAGCGCGCGGTCGAACGCGGCGGGCGTCCGCCACGCTCCGCCGGTCCGGGTGACGCGGAGACCGGCCCGGCCGTCATGCGGAGGAGTCGGACGGCCCCGGGTCGTTGGGGTGGGGCTCGAGCGCGGTGACGACGAGCGTCATCCACGGACGCAGCGGCAGGGTGCCGAGGACCTTCTCCAGCAGTTCGGTCTCGTCGGCGGCCCGCCACAGGCCGATGCTGCGCAGCTCGCCGATCGGACGCCACAGCCGCGCCAGATTCCCGGTGGCGGCCAGTTCCTTCGCCCGGACGGCCTCGGCGGCGCGCCGCCGGTCCACCTCGTCCTGGCTGGTGCCCTCGGGGACGGTGGTGGTGATCTCCACCAGGAAGTCACGCATGGTCCTGCTCCGTTCGGTCGCTGGACGCCCGGCTGCGGACCGGCCGGACCCTGCACGGCGAGGCCGGCCCGGACCGGTTCAGACGATACCGCCGTTGACCCGCACGACCTGGCCGTTGACCCAGTGTCCGGCGGGCGAGGCGAGGAAGCCGACGACCTCGGCGATGTCGGCCGGGGTGCCCAGTCGCTCCAGCGGGGGCTGCGCCGCCAGCGCGGCGACGGTCTCCTCGTCCTTGCCGTCGAGGAGGAGATCGGTGGCCGTCGGGCCGGGGGCGACCGTGTTCACGGTGACGTCCCGGCCGCGCAGTTCCCGGGCGAGGATCAGGGTGAGCGCCTCCACGGCGCCCTTGCTGGCGGAGTAGGCGCCGTAGCGGGGGAAGGCGAGCTCCACCACCGAGGTGGAGAACATGACGAACGCGCCGCCCGGGCGGAGCCTGCGCGCCGTCTGCTGCGCCACGACGAAGGTGCCGCGGATGTTGGTGCGGTGCAGCTTGTCCAGTTCCGTCAGGTCCAGCTCGGCGACCGGCGCGAGATACATCCGGCCGGCCGCGTGGACGACGATGTCGACACCGCCGCCGAACTGCGCCTCGGCGACGTCGAACAGGGCGGCCACCTGCTCCTCCTCGGCCACGTCGGCCTGGAAGGCGAAGGCCTGGCCGCCCGCGGCGATGATGTCCTCCACGGCGGCCTCGGCCTGCTCGCGGTTGCCCGCGTAGTTGACCACGACGGCGTGTCCGTCCGCGGCGAGCCGTCCGACGATCTCTCGGCCGATGCCGCGGGAGCCGCCCGTGACGACGGCCGTACGGCGCTGACCGGTGCCGTCGCCGGGCGTGGCCGGGCTGCCGGCGGGTTCCTGGGCGGGCATGGGGTCTCCTGCCTACGCGAGGGCGGCCGGCGCCTGTACCCACTGCCGCTGCCGGCACCGGTGTCTGTACCTCTCTCCAGCATGCGCCGGTGCCGCGAGGTCAGCCACGGCTGCCGCAACGACAAGGTCGCGCGGGCGGCCCGCGCCCCCCCGCCGCCGGGGCCCCCCGGTGCCCCCGGCCCCCCGCGGCGGCCCGGGGCGGGGGGACC